>DPWT01000110.1 GCA_003527555.1 Verrucomicrobiales bacterium
CCTCGACATGAAGGTCTCCTTTGCCGCCTGAGCGAAGATCCTTGATGCCGCGGTTGCGTAGGCGGAATGTCGTGCCGCCTTGAGTGCCAGCTGGGATTTTGATTGATGACTGCCCCTCAAGAGTGGGGACTTTTAATTCACCGCCGAGCGCTGCAGTAGAGAATGGCATTGGTACTTCGCAGAATAGGTCGTCGTCCTCGCGCTGAAAGATATCGTGTGGTTTGATATGCAGAAAGACGTAGAGGTCGCCGGGCTGACCGCCGCGTAGTCCGGCATCACCATTCCCTGTTGAACGCAATCGCGTGCCATCATCGACGCCTGCAGGGATGTTGATTTTGATTCGGGTGTCCTCATTGCGGCGCCCCTCGCCTCGGCAGTCAGGACATGGGTCTGAAATGATTTGCCCAGCACCGTCGCATTCGGGGCACTCAGTTTGCTGAATGAAGATACCTGCTTGTCGTGTTACAGTCCCTTGACCGCCACATGTTGAGCAGATTTTTCGGCCGCTACCGCTTTTTGAGCCGGTGCTATTGCATGATGAGCAGGCCTCAAGTTTTTCGATCTCAAGTTCTTTTTGCACACCTTCTGCGGCCTCTTCCAACGTAATTTCTAAATCATAGCGAAGGTCACTTCCTGGTTTTTTACCAGATGGATCGCGGCGTCTGCGACCGCCACCACCAAAGATGTCCTCGAATCCGCCGCCGCCAAAGGCCCCGCCAAATACCTGTGAGAAAATGTCCGAGGCATCGTGGAATCCACCGAAGCCGCCGCCTCCACGACTGCCACCTCCACCGTTTTCAAAGGCGGCGTGTCCGTAGCGATCGTAAGCTGCGCGTTTGTCCTCATCGCTTAGAGCCTCGTAAGCTTCACCAAGTTCTTTAAAATTGTCTTCAGCTTCTTGGTCGTCTGGGTTTTTGTCGGGGTGGAATTTAATCGCCAGTTTGCGGTAGGCTTTTTTCAGCTCCGCTGCGGTGGCGTCTTTGGATACTCCAAGGATCTCGTAATAGTCGCGTTTCGATGACATGGCTTACTCGCTTTCAGATGATTCGGATTCTTCCGCGCTCGCTGCTACAACGACATTAGCGGGTCTCAGTAGTCGCTCGCCAATACGATATCCCTTACGCATTACACGTACAATATTGCCTGCCTCGATTTTGTCACTCGGCTCTTGGCTTAGTGCCTCATGCAGGTTCGGATCGAACTCCCCACCTGCGGTCGCTGTTATTTCCTCGACATTTTGTGAGCTGAGGAACTCGCCGAGCTGTTTTTGCACCATGTTCATGCCCATGTAGAGCATCGAACCTTCTTCTTGGGCTGCGGCCTGCATGCCCATGTCAAAATTATCGAGCACGGGGAGGAGTTCCTCGAGCAAGCTCTGGTTGCCGTAGCGCACAGCATCAAGTTTTTCCCGAGCCATGCGCTTGCGGTAGTTGTCGAGTTCAGCGGCTGAGCGAATCGCTTGATCTTTCCACTTGGCGACCTCCATCTCCAGCGCTTCCCAAGGATCGACTTCCTCTTCGGATTCTTCCTGAGCATCACTGTCCTCAGTAACCTCTTCCTGAGGGGTGTCTTCTGCGGAGGTGGCTTCATTCTCCTCGGCGATTAGCTCGTCGGTGTTTTGTGCGTTTTCCTCGTTGGGTTTCTGCATGGCGGAACTCATAGCGAAGTGCGCGGCTTCGTCAACCTTTTCATCCGCGTATATTACTCAAAATTCATGATAGCTTGACTGTTAAGTGCGACCATATTAAACGGCGTCGTAAATGTTTAACTGGTTCGGGAAATTCCTATGTTTGGTTACAGTCATTGCTGTCACAGATGCTCATCTGGTGTTTACCCAGGGCTGGGCGTGGAGCACGATGCTTCAGGATCGTGCACCCGAGCGTGGTATGGTAGAGGCTATTGAAAGCACATTTAATGGTGCTGAACCATGCCCCATGTGCTGTGCTGTGCAGCAGGAACGCCAAGAGGAGCAGGAAGAGGCCCCTGTGCCGGAATCCAACCCAACGACCAAGTGGATACCTGTTGCGGATTCAGGTAGTGTCTTTTTGTGGCCACCAGCGATGACATATTGCCGCAGAGCATCTGAGTTTGATTGGTGTTTAGTGTCTGGGGAACATTCACTTGTTTTGCCGCCTCCGCAGAATATCGGGTAGTTAACTAATTCTGCTCTGGGACGGCCTATATGTTCCGACTTCTATTTAGTGCATTACGCACTGATTATTTTTTCTGACGCGCCCTATCGTGGGTGTCTATATTTCTCTATTTTTAAATCTATAAAAAACTTATATCAAAATGAACCGATTCTCTATTTTTGCCGCCGTATTAGTCGCGGCTCATACACCCGTCATTAAGGCGAGTGAAAAAACATCATCTGCTGCAGCTTGCGCCGCACGTAAAATTAATAACTGTGTTTGTGCAACCGGCTGTCAATCTGCTCTCACTGAGCACGATTATTTTAGCCGCGCACCTATCGGTGTGATGGGTGATCATATGCATCATCAAGGTGGGCTGATGACATCCTACCGCTACATGTTTATGAGTATGCAGCGCAACTATGACGGTGATTCCCAGATCACTGATGCTGCTGCGCGCGCGGGATACATGATGAACGCTACGGACATGGACATGCAGATGCATATGTTAGGCGTGATGTATGCACCGACCGATAAATTTACACTGATGCTGATGGGGAACTACCTGGACTCCAGTATGCCGATGGTGAATATGATGGGTGCAAAAAGCATGATGCGTTCCTCAGGCTACGGCGATACCACCCTGTCTGCCTACTGTAGCTTATTCAGGGAGTCTAACAGTAGTGCGCACGTTGGCCTTGGGTTGTCGATTCCTACGGGTAGCATCGATGAGAAAATGCAGAACGGCATGCATATGGGGTTCCCGATGCAGCTCGGATCGGGCACTTGGGACCTCAAGCCCTCGATCACTTGGCTGGGGCACACGGAAGACTGGTCTTACGGAAGTCAGCTCTCCGCGGTGATTCGTCTGGGAGAAAACGACAACGGCTACACCCTTGGCGACCGCATATCCGCGACGGGTTGGATCAGCCGCAGGCTCAACGCGTGGTCAGCGGTGTCACTCAGACTCATCGCTACTAGCTGGAGTAATGTTGATGGCAGTGATTCAAAAATGCCGATTACTATCATGGGAGGGCCAATGGCAGCCGTGGTTGACCCAGATGCCCAGGGCGGCTCGCGTCTTGACCTTGCTCTCGGTCTGAACCTTTGGCACAGCGAGAGTGGTGCGCGTTTCGCCATCGAGGTAGGTGCTCCTGTCTATCAGAAACTCGACGGTCCACAGCTTGGCACTGAGTGGTTCATGACCGCCGGGTTTCAATTCGGCTGGTA
>DPWT01000072.1 GCA_003527555.1 Verrucomicrobiales bacterium
TTGCTTAACTTGCCAGAGGCGAAAGTTGAGCTTAATCATGACACTAAAGCTATGCAAAAGGCTGCCGAAGATCCGAAATCACTGGCCCCATCACCCAGAGATAAAATTAATAGTAAACAGATCACGGCACGTTCAATCACTGAACAGGATATGGTTACAAATGCTGATGCATCGGCTGATAATGTTGGGCATCGCAAAAGAAGACGTAAAAGCCAATCAGATCAAAAGGTGGGCTGGGATGAGCGAAAAGAAATTTCTACGCGTGGTGAGGGCTCTGCGCAGCCTTGGATTATTGGAGGGTCTATCCTCGGGCTTTTGATCGTGGGTATTGGTGCTTGGCTCGTTATTGATAGCCTGAAACAAGATCCCAGTGATGAGACAATTGCACCAACGGCTAGAGCGGTGCCTGACAGCGGCGCCTTATCTGTTCAAGACGACATGAAGTCGACCAGCGAGCAGGAAACAGACGAGCCAAAGATTACTGATACATGGTCGGTAGGGCTCAATTTGCTCGCTGACGCCGAGGTTGCTGCAAGAAAATTTTTGAATGCAAAGTCGCTTGATGAGATGGCGCAACATGTAAGAAGACCGGAAATTACTATTCCTCGTATGCGTCAATGGTATGGGGATGCCCCTTGGATTCCGTTCCGTTTCAAAAAAATCGGCCGAAATGGAAAGATTGATATGAAGGGTGCCAATGCATTTATGCCGGTTCAGTTGATGGACTACACATACCGTCAAATTAGCCTTCACCGCGTGGGTAATGATTACAAGGTAGATTGGGAAAGCTGGGTCGTGTGGTCATCGATGCGATGGAATGATCTTTTTCTAGAAAAGCCAGAGGAGCCTGTCGAAATCCGCGTCAGCTGTATCATTGATGCCTACTATAATCGCCTTTTCCGTGATGAAACAAAGTGGCTCGCGGTCAGGTTACAACATCCTTACCAAGACCGCATAATCTATGGTTATGTGGATAAGCAATCTCCATCATTCACCAGCTTTATGACTAGTTTGCAGAAAGGGGCTTCATTCGCTGCCACTCTTAAAGTTAAATTTCCCAAGAATTCCATTGCAGACAATCAGGTTGAAATTGTCGAATTTCTGCAGAATGGATGGAGGCTTAATTTTAACCAAGATGAGGTTGGAAAAAACTGACCTACCGACACCCTAACGAAAAAGTGAGTTCAGAGCAAATATCATCCATCTATGATAAGGTGTTGCGCATCAATCTTGATACGGCAATATACGGTACATTCGCTGAAATTGGGGCTGGCCAAGAGGTGGCAAATTGCTTCTTCCGCGCATCTGCATCAGCAGGCACGGTGGCCAAGACAATATCTGCTTATGACATGACCATGAGTGATGCCATATACGGTAAGTCTAATCGCTATGTCTCCCGGGATCGTGTCAGTGCAATGTTGAAGTATGAATATCAACTGTTGTTAGAAAGGCTCAGTCAGCAAAAGGGAACGGATACAACCTTTTTCAGCTTCAGTAATACTGTCCGTGCACGTGGCTACAACGATACCGGTGAATGCCATGGCTGGATGGGTGTAAGGCTTCAGCTCAAGCCAGGTGGGCCGCCGTGCCAAATCATTATTCATGTGCGTCTACTTGATGAGGAAAATGTCGATCAGATGGAGGCCTTGGGCATCATTGGTGTGAACCTCATCTACGCTGCCTTTTACCATCGCGAGCACCTAGCCGTTTTTACAGAGTCTCTCATGGATGGTCTTGGGAAAGATCGTGTGGAGGTCGATATGCTCAAGTTCAGTGGCGAGGGGTTTAAGATGGTGGACAACCGCCTTTGCCATCTTCAGCTTGTCACTAGTGGTCTAACCGATGCGGCGATGTTTCTTCCCGACGGCGAAGTCGTGCAGCCAGCCGAGGCACTATACAAGCGCCCGATCATTCTGCTGCGCGGTAGTTTTGATCCGGTGATGAATCTGCATCTGGACATGCTTAAGCAGACACGCACGCTTTTCCAATCGTCTCTGGAATCCCAGCAAAAACAGGAAACCGTTGAGCTGTGTGAGATATCCATGAACAATTTGCTCCGCGAGGGGAAATCAGGAGAGATTGACCATTTGGCATTTCTTGATCGTGCAAATGCCCTGCAGGCGCTCGGCAAAACAGTGCTAGTCTCGCGCTGTCCCGAATTTCACCGTATTGCCACCTATCTGAGCCGCTACACGAGTAGCCCTATTGGGATTGTTCTGAGTATCGGCCTGCTCAACGAGCTGTTTAAGGAAAAATGGTCCGAGAATCTTGCCGGCGGTATCCTCGAATCGTTTGGCCGACTTTTCAAACATGAGCTAGGCCTCTATGTTTACCCGTGGAAGAAGCGTGAATCTGATGATCTTGTGACGGCGGATAATTTTAAATCACCTGCGGATCTCAAACACCTCTATGAGTATTTCCTGAAAAATGGAATGATCCACTCGATTCCTTGCGGCGACGTGGAACTACTCAAATTCACCGGACGTGATGTGCAGAGAATGATTGCCGAGGGTAACGAGCTGTGGAAAGATCTCGTCCCCGGACAAGCCCACACCAGTGCGGTGAGCTAGTCCGTAAAACATTCACCATTTACTATTTTAAATTCACCACACTATGTCTTGGGGAGATGTCAGAGGACTACTGCAATACGTACCACAATTCCGTGGTAAGGTATTTGTCGTAGTGATCGATGCTCCGGTGCCCGCTTTGGCGGAAACCATGCTTGATCTGGTATCACTGCATGACATCGGCGTTCAGCTTGTGATTGGCAGTACCGTGCACAGCACGGATGACCTGCTCGATAGAGCGGCGGAGGTGGAGCTGAGCGTTGAAGAGGTTGTCGACCTGATTTCACCTGACTCTGTCACAGAGACACTTAAGCGCGGTCAGGTCGCCATAGCTGACTTCACGGGAAAAAATCCACTGTCTAACACAGTAGCTGCATTTTCCCATGCCATCGGAGGCACAAAACTCAT
This sequence comes from Verrucomicrobiales bacterium, assembly GCA_003527555.1. Classification (GTDB taxonomy): domain Bacteria; phylum Verrucomicrobiota; class Verrucomicrobiia; order Verrucomicrobiales; family Akkermansiaceae; genus Oceaniferula. Next base: position 2,976 of record DPWT01000072.1, read on the forward strand.
CTTGCTCCGGGGCGTGGGGGAGGAGCTGCCCAAGGGTGCGGTGCGTGCGGCAGAGGTTACCAGCGACTCCGATCAGATCATGCGCTCCGCAGCTGCTGCGTGTCAGATAGGGATTCCTCGTGTGCATCTGCTCGATGGTGAAACTCCAGGCGTTTTACTCAGTGAGCTATTCTCTAACGAAGGTGTCGGCACCATGGTCTATGCTGATAGCTATCGCACCATTCGCCCGTTGCGTGAGGAGGACATCGTTGAACTGTTAGGCATGATCGGAAGGTCGGTTAGAAATGCCCATCTGGTGCCGCGTGACTTCGCTGCCGTGGCTGAAAAAATAGAAGACTACTCAGTGATGGAAATCGATGGTAACGTCGTCGGCTCCGTAGCTCTATACCGCTACCCGGATGATAACATGGCAGAGATTGCCTGTCTTTACGTCAAGCAGGCGCACGAGGGTTTGGGTTACGCGAGTGAGCTCGTCAGCCATGCAGAAATGCAGGCGAAACAGGCCGGTGTCCCTCATGTTTTCGCCCTGACCAATCGTGCCGCAGAATTTTTCCAACAGCTGGGTTACACAGAACAACCTAGCGATTATATTCCCTCTGACCGGCACCAGCAGCTTCAGGCGAGTGGACGGGATTCACGGGTGTTTGGTAAGGAACTGGGGTGAATAAGGAGAGTGGACAATCTCACGAAGTGACCCCGACAAAGTCGGCGGCTGTCCACAGCGGAGGATATGTGAAGTAGCCTGCCTCACTTGGTATTTGGAGTTTGAAACTTAAAACTTCAACCCTGACGTACTCCTGCACGGAGAAAAATTCTTTCCGTGCCTTCGCTGGCGGATGCTGTGGCGGTGACGGTGGTGGTGACGGT
>DPWT01000162.1 GCA_003527555.1 Verrucomicrobiales bacterium
TTAACACACTTACGCCCCACAAAGCCTTTCAAACAACCCAAAATCAGACGATAACCACACATTTTCATATGCCTATAGCAAAACCTCTCACTAAAAATTTTACAATGTGAACACGTAAATGTGCAAAAAAAGCATGGTAAGTGACGTTTTATAGTGTGAGGAACGCGCCACAGCAAAATTTAACGCAATATTTTTTGAACCAAATTGCAACATTAACCAAAACCAACAAATACTATGTCCAGATTCGAAACAGATAACAGCCTGCGTGTTTACTTGCGGGAAATTTCAAAAACAGAACTTTTGACCGCCGAGGAGGAAGTCAAACTGGCGGCCCGCATCAAAAAAGGTGACGCCAAGGCTCGCGAGCACATGATTCGTGCGAACTTGCGACTGGTTGTGAAAATTGCACAAGACTATTCGGGATATGGTTTACCACTCGCTGATCTCATTTCCGAAGGTAATATTGGGTTAATGAAAGCGGTTGAACGCTTCGATCCCAACAAAGGTGGGAAGTTGAGCACATACGGTTCATGGTGGATCAAGCAATCAATCAAGCGCGCCCTTGCGAACCAGAGCAAAACCATTCGTCTGCCAGTCCATATGGTCGATAAAATAGCTCGCATGCGCCGTATTTCTGCAATGCTTGCAGAGGCTATAGGTCGCGAGCCCACAGAGGAAGAGCTCGCTGAGGAGTTAGGTATTCCAAGAAGAAAATTAGCCCTGCTGAAGCGTGCGTCCAAACGTCCTGCTTCGCTTGATGCCCCAATTCACGAGGATGACAGCTCTGATTTCAGTGATGTGATCGGAGATGAGAGGGCGATTGACCCATTGAATGCGCTTGATTCCAAAGACATGCACGGTGAGCTAGATGATTTACTCGATTGCCTAGACGAGCGAGAGCATCGTATTATTGATGCGCGCTTCGGACTCGATGGGGCGACGCCAATGACTCTTGAGGAAGTTGGCGTTGAATTTGGGGTGACTCGCGAAAGAATTAGACAATTACAGAACATAGCACTTGCTAAAATGCGTAAAGCATTGCATAGAAAAGAGCAACCGATGCCGCATCCCCTCGCAGGGAACACGGCAAAGGTTTCATAAATAATAATACAATCCGGGTGTAATCTGCTCGCAGATGACGTCCTGGGTTGGGATCGTAGGTGTTAAGAGCGGTGGGGTAATTCCTGCCGCTCTTTTTTATTACTCAACTACGTCCAATTGAAAAAAGTTATCTAATCAGTCGTGGATTTTAGGATTTTTTGGTCTTACCCAAGAATAGAATCTATATCAGCAAGCACATCACTGGGGAAATCGAGCTGTTCCAGACAACGAACATTTTCTTCGAGTTGAGCTACACTTGAGACACCAATCAGGGCGCTGGTTACCGATGGGTGGTGGAGAACCCAGGCGAGTGCCATATTTGCAAGTGTTTGACCACGTTTACTGGCGAGGGTAGAGAGTTTCCGAATCTGGCTAATTTTATCCGATACAGTGCTTTCTTGGAGAAATCCATGTTCTTTGATAGCACGTGAACCATCGGGGATACCTTTTAAGTATCGCTCGGTTAACAGTCCTTGGGCAAGAGGTGAAAACGGAATACAACCTACGCCTTTTTCTAATAAAACATCGGTGAGCCCATTTTCGATCCACCGATCAAACATGTTATAACACGGTTGGTGTATGATACAGCGCACACCAATATCTTGGAGGATGTCGATGGCATCGGCAGCCATGCTGGGGGGATAATTTGAAATACCTACATAGAGAGCTTTGCCCTGTTGCACGGCAGTCGCTAACGCTCCCATCGTTTCCTCAAGTGGTGTTTCGGGGTCGGGCCTATGGGAGTAAAAAATATCTACGTAATCAAGTTGTAGTCGTGAAAGTGATTGGTCGAGTGATGATAGAACAGACTTGCGCGACCCCCATTCCCCGTAGGGCCCGTCCCACATCAAGTAGCCAGCTTTGGTGGCTATAATAAGCTCATCGCGATGTATGAGGAAGTCTTCTCTGATGATTCTGCCGCAGTTACGTTCTGCGGAGCCAGGAGGTGGGCCGTAGTTATTAGCAAAATCAAAGTGAGTAATCCCAAGATCGAATGCACGATGCATGATGCGCCGCGATTCATTAAGATCATCGACATCGCCGAAATTGTGCCAAAATCCCAGCGAAATAGCTGGTAGCTTTAAACCAGAATGACCACAATTGCGGTAGGGCATGCGGCCATCATAACGATACGGATCCGGTGCGTAGGGCATATTATGAGGGTGCGGGCAATTCTCGCCGCATGTCTATCATACGGTCATCAACTCGGTCTCTTTAGCGGCGAGATGATTATCAATTTCTTTAATAAATTGATTGGTCAGCTCCTGAATCTGGCTCTCAAAGTCGTGTTGACCATCTTCGGTTAGCGCATTATCCGCCTTCATTTTTTTTGAGGAGTCCATACCATCTTTGCGGATACCGCGAACACGTACTCGGCCTTCCTCGGCAAGCTGTCGCACCATTTTAACCATATCTTTTCGGCGCTCTTCGGATAGTTCGGGGATCGGAATACGGAGGTGCTTGCCCTCGTTCGCGGGGTTGAGTCCGGTTTTGCTCTCAAGTATAGCTTTCTCGATATCACCGGTAGTGGACGGATCGAAAGGCTGCACCATAATCATCCTGGGTTCGGGAACCGTTATTACCGCAAGTGCTTTGATTTTCATGACGCTGCCGTAGCTGGGAACGTTGACATCAATATTTTCTACAAGTGCTGGGCTGGCTTTGCCTGTACGAACAGCGGCAAATTCATGAACGATGTATTCGACAGCTTTTTTCATGCTGTCCTCGGTTTCTAGTATAACGGTATCTGGTTCCATGGTTTAAGTTGTGAATGTGAAAAATTGAATATTATTAGCTGTGAACGATGGTTCCAATATTGTCGCCAGCCAGAGCTTTGGTGATGTTACCAGTTCCGCCGATGTCGAACACAATTATTGGAATGTCGTTGTCTTTGCAGAGGGTAAATGCCGTGGAGTCCATAACGTCTAGATGTTGTCCAATACATTCATCAAAAGTGACGGTGTCATAGCGCATGGCGTCGGGATTTTTCTTGGGATCGGAATCATACACTCCGTCAACCATGGTAGCTTTCATTATGGCGCAGGCATTCATTTCACTCGCACGTAGTGCAGAGGTGGTGTCAGTGGAAAAAAATGGACTGCCTGTCCCTGCGGCAAAAATGACTACGTTGCCTTCTTGAAGTAGGCGGTTTGCTTTGCGACGAATAAACGGTTCGGCAACGTTTTTCATCTCGATGGCAGACTGCACGATACACTGGATATTTTCTGCCTCCAGCGCACTTTGTAATGCGAGCGCATTCATGACGGTTGCCATCATACCCACATAGTCAGCGGTGGCGCGATCCATGCCACGGGCACTTGCACTGGCACCACGCCAAAAGTTTCCACCGCCACAGACCACACCTATTTCGACTCCTGTCGAGGCTGCTTTTGCAATTTCCTTAGCTACACGTTCTACGATTTCAGGTGAAATATTATCCTGACTGCCAGGCTCTCGCAGCGCTTCGCCGCTGAGTTTGAGAATGACACGACTAAATGAACGGGCGTCTTGAGGATTGCTCATGCTTGATTGGTAGAATCGAGAATCTAGCACGCTGAGTCAAGACGCGAATGGACTTGTGTAGATTACACCAACCCATCTTTTCGCGCCTGTTTCCAGTAGGCGTATTCAGAGCGGTTGAAGTCAATGTATTCAGGAGACATGTCACTGGTGTATATTTCGTGTTGGGCTTTACCAAGATTCAAGTCGATGGTGATGGTAAACGTATCCTTGGCAACGATATTACGCAGAGTATCCATGGGGGTCTTTGATTGCAGCCCACCCGAGCACGCGGGTTTACCCCCAATGTATATATCGATTAACTCTTCACGTACCATGGCGCGTGAGTATCCCACTGCATGGATAATACGCCCCCAGTTAGGATCGTTTCCGTTCCATGAGCTTTTTACCAGTGCTGAGTTGGCCACGGCTTCGGCTACTTTACGAGCGTCCAGATAAGTTCGAGCACCCTTGACTTCTACTGTGACAAATTTAGTAACTCTCTCTCCATCACGTACGAGTGACTTAGCCATTTTTAGCATTACGTATTGGAGCGCCTCACTAAACTGCCGGTATTCCTTGCTGTTGCGCTTGATTGACGGCATGTCGGACTGACTATTGGCGAGGATGAGCACGGTGTCGTTGGTGCTCATGTCCCCGTCGATGGTAATACGGTTGAATGATGCATCTACAGCGTCATGGGTAGCGCGTTGGAGGCAAGACGTACTGATTTTAGCGTCTGTAGTGATTAAGCACAGCATCGTTGCCATACTGGGGCAGATCATTCCGGCACCCTTGGCGCATGCACCGATGCGGACACGGTGTCCTCCAATCTCGACAGAGATAGCGATTTCCTTTTTGCAAGTGTCGCTGGTCATGATTGCTTGTGCGACATCAGTGCCGTTTTTCTCTCCTAGGGAGTTGATGAGTTCAGGGATTTTGGGTTCGATACGTGCCATCGGCATGGGCAGACCAATCACACCTGTTGAGCACACCGAAATTTGTCGCTGCCTGATACCAAGTCGCTTCGCAATAAGTTTGGCTGTATTCCGCGCATCCCCAAGCCCCTGTATCCCAGTGCAGGCGTTGGCATTACCACTATTAGCCACAATCGCTTGTACCTTATCAGCTTTTAGATAAGCTTGAGAAACTTTCACCGGTGCAGCTTTGACGCGATTTGTAGTGAACGTTCCCGCGGCGGTGCAGGGGTGAGGGGAGTAAATTAAAGCGAGATCTAAACGCGGGTCCTCAGGGTTTTTAATGCCTGCACTCACCGCCGCTGCTTGAAATCCGCGAGGAGCACAGACCCCCCCCTTGATACGTTTAATAGAGGCAGTGATGGGCATAACAATTCTTAACTCTGGATAATTTTAGTAGTTTTGCAACCCGACAGTTTCTGAAAATCCACACATTAGGTTGAAGTTCTGTAAAGCTTGGCCGGCGGCACCTTTACCCAGATTGTCCTCAGCACTCAGCAGGAGCACACGCCCAGTCCGCGGATCGTGGTGCCATCCAATATCGATGAAGTTTGTTCCCGTCACATTTTTGGTGTCTACAGAGATGCTGCTTCCCAACAATCGCACAAAAAACTCATCAGCGTAGGCTTCTTTCAATGCAGCTTCAACTTGGGCGGGTTCGCCCGTAAGTGTGGCACTGGTAGTTGTACAGATGCCGTTGTATGTGGGCACCAGATGTGGGGTAAATGAAATTACAACTTGTTCTCTTGCTGCTTTTGATAGCTCTTGCTCGATTTCTGAGAGGTGGCGGTGTTTCGGCAAGCCATAAGCACGCACGCTTTCATTACACTCACAAAATATCAATGATAAGTCAGCCTTGCGTCCAGCGCCACTAACGCCTGACATTGAGCAGGTTACGATGCTGGCAGGATCAATCAGTTTTTCCCGTAAGAGTGGAATGAGTGGAAGACTGACGCTGGTGGGATAACATCCCGGTGCCGCAACAAGTCTGGCATTCTTGATTTCATCTCGATTAACTTCTGGTAGGCCGTAAACGGCTTCCGCAAGAAGTTCAGGAGCAGGGTGTGCTGAGTCGTAAAACTCCTTGTATATATGTGAGTCATCGAGACGGAAATCTGCGCTTAAATCGACAATCCGTAGTCCTTTTTCCAGCAAGCTTGATGCGTAGCCGGCTGCAACTCCATGAGGCAGAGCGAGGAAGGCAACTTCTGCACCGGTTGCGGCAACTTGGTCTGCATCTGGTTCAATAAATTTGAGCAATGCAGCTTCAGCACCTGAAAAGCGCGGAAACAGCTCACCTATGCTACGTCCAGCATTTGTGCGTGAGGTTACACATACTAGCTCCGCATGTGGATGAGTGAGTATAAGCCGGAGAAGTTCCAGCCCAGTGTAGCCGCTGGCTCCGATAACCGCAATCTTGACAGGTTTCATTGGAAGGAAGGAAATGCCACGAAAATCCGTACTTGCCAACTATGAAGTGATGAGGTTAATTGCGCCTCCCATCTGCTGGAGTGATTTTTGGCGGAACAATCAAAGACCGGGACTTGGCGCAGTTTGGTAGCGCGCTTCGCTGGGGGTGAAGAGGTCGCAGGTTCGAATCCTGTAGTCCCGACCATTTTTAGACAAACGGAATCATCTTATATTGGTGGTTCCGTTTGTTTGTCTTGTGGGTTTTTCTTTTACGTCTTTGCTTCGCCGTTATGGTTATGGTGATTGGCTTCGCTAAATGTTGTGTGGGATTTGCTTTACTTGCGCTACCGTATATAAGTGTGGTCATATTACTGCCAATCTACGTGTATTTTAGGTTATTAGGCGTCAATTTCATGCGCCAGTGTGGTGCAGATTTTGATTTTCTAGCACTTGAGGGTCCACCGAAGCCCGATCAGGTTTGAGGGGCTCAGTGTCATAAGAGGTCTTGGATACGTGCCACTATGATAACGACATTATTGTCAGGTAAATGTTGTAAATTAGTTTTAATAGCCGGCCGATGTGCTAGATTGCAGCAATGAAAGGCGTAGCATTATCTTCTACACTATTACTGTGCTCAGTTACTCTCAACGCTGAAATCGAAACGAAGAGAGCCCAACCCAAAAAAGTATCCATTGAGAGCTTTAAGCTTAATGATGATAATTACAAGATCGAGCTCTGGGCTCATTCGCCCATGCTTTACAATCCGACTGGGATGGATGTGGATGCCGAGGGAAACCTTTGGGTTACTGAATCTTTGAATTACAGAAAATTCAGGGGTCAAAACAAAACCAATAAGAGTTTTCCCAAGGGTGACCGTATCAGTGTTTTGACTGACAGTGATGGAGATGGTAAGGCAGACGCATCTCATGTTTTTGTTCAAGATAAAGATCTTGTGGCTCCACTAGGTGTGGCGGTTCTGGATAATAAAATCTATGTCTCTTGCTCTCCTAGTTTGTTCGTTTACACGGATTTGAACCGGAATTTGCGATTTGATGAAGGTGACACTAAGGAGGTTTTCTTAACTGGTTTTGGTGGCAAAGATCACGATCACTCATTGCATAAAATGGAGGCAGGCCCTGACGGGCGATTTTATATCAACACTGGTAATGCGGGGCCCCATAAGGTGATGGATAAGTCGGGCTGGGAACTCAGAGCTACCAGCTGGTACGAGGGGAAAGTAGCACCTGAAGACAAAATGGTTGTCGGCCAGAAAAGTGATGATGGGCGTATTTACACAGGGGGTGTCATCCTTTCTATAAAAGATGATGGCACAGACATGAGAGTGATAGGACATAATTTCCGAAACCCATACGGACACAGTGTGGATTCATTTGGCTCTGTCTGGATGAATGATAATGATGATACCCAAAGCTGTCGAACTACTTGGATTATGCGTTACGGCAACCTAGGGTATAACTCTGAGGATGGTTCAGAATCATGGAAGGTTGGTAGGCGGCCAGGCCAGACAATCCCAACGGCGCACTGGAGGCAGGAAGATCCGGGTATTATTCCCTCTGGTCATGTTTACGGTAACGCTTCTCCGACTGGTATGGTTTACTATGAATTTGGCGACGGCATGTTGCTGAGCTGTGAAGCTGGACAGAACGTCATATGGGGATACAAGCGTAAACGCCAAGGTGCTGGTTTTAAGATGGAAGGGTTTCCTTTCCTAAGCTCCACAGGGATTCAAGATCCTAATTATGATTGGAAAAACCTACCTAAAGATGTCAATAAGTGGTTCCGGCCATCCGATATAGTAGTGGGAACAGATGGTAGTATCTATGTCTCAGATTGGTTTGATCCTACCGTCGGCGGGCATTTACAAAACGAGCGAGCTGGATATGGAGCTATTTATAGGATAAGCCCAGTCGATAAAAAGCTAACCACTCCCAAATATGATTTTAAAACCTTAGAGGGAGCTATGATAGCGCTAGACAGCCCGGCAGTCAATGTGCGCTACAAAGCGCGTAAGCATATATTGTTAGGAGGCAATCAATCGAAAACCCTTACCTGTTTGAAGAAGAATTTTGATCGGGCTAATCAATTTACGCAGGCGCGCCGACTCTGGCTAATCGCTGAGCTGGGTGATGTTGCTTTTGTTGAGAAGGTGATGAAATCAAGTAATTCCACCGACGTTAGAGTTGCGGCTTACCGTGCAATTGAGCTCTTCAGTAAAAATTTGCTACCCATAGCAACGAGGGCAATGACGATTGATGATATTGCTCTACGCAGAGAAATTCTGCTATCAATGCGCGATATTCCATATGAAAACTGCCGAAATGTTTTGTTAAAACTAATTTCGTATTATGATGGTATGGATAGATGGTATCTAGAGGCTATTGGCACCGCTGCGGAGAGAAAAGAAGAGCAACTCTATCAAGATATCCAAAAAGCAGAATCTGCGCTTGGATGGGATGATAGACTGGCAAACATCATCTGGCGCCTTCATCCTGCCAGTGCTGTAAGTGGCTTTAGAGAGCGTGCCAATTCTCAGAAACTCACGGAGAAGCAGCGAAAGCAAGCTATTGATGCTTTGGCTTTCATTAAGTCTGATGCAGCGGCTCAAGCCCTGCTTGAGGTTCATGGAAGATGTGATGGCACGCTACAAGCATACTGTTTGTGGTGGCTCAACACGCGCAACCGTAACTATTGGAAGTCGTATCTAGCGGGTGTTGATCTTAAGCAGCTAAACCAAGCCCAATTAGCTTTTGATAATTTGAAAAAAGAGTTTCTTAACGCCCCTAGCCCCGCCTTGCTGAAAAGCTTACTTGCGACGCCCAAAGGCACTCGTGTTTTATTGCAATTGGCGATCAACAAGGGGCTGCCTCAAAGTATTAAAGAAACTACGACCCAAGCACTTTTGAATCATCAGAATGATGAAATCAGAGGCTTGGCAAAGACATACCTAACTACAAAGAAATCTGCATATGACGTGGCTGCTATTCTTAAAATGAAAGGTGATCCAGTGCGAGGAAAGGTATTATTTAGCGGCAGAGCCATCTGCTTTTCATGCCACAATGTGTCAGGAAAGGGTGGGGATCTTGGGCCTGAACTTACCGCAATCAAAACTAAATTTGATCGAGAAGCCCTGCTCGATGCTATAATCAACCCTTCTTCTGGGATTTTAGTTGGTTATGAATCGGTGAACATTATTCTTAAAGATGGCA
>DPWT01000151.1 GCA_003527555.1 Verrucomicrobiales bacterium
CATGGCGGACAGGCTAAAGAAACTTGCTGCCGATACTCGCTGTCCGATTCTTATTCTTAATGGGGGCATGGACATATTCACTTCCAAGGAAAAGGTGGACGAATTTTGCGCCTCTTTTCCTAAGGATATTTCGCGTACACATCATTATTACAAAGATTCATTTCATCTCTTGCTCTACGATCATCAGCGCGAGAAGATTTTCCGAGATATTTCTGCATGGCTTAAAACCGCGCGTTAGCTCGGTCAGACGGTAGAACACACAGGCTAGGGGTCATATTTTAAGCTAATATCGTTGCAAAATGATCTATAGATACGATCATAATGGTTAATGCGATTGAATATAGTTATCACTATTCTGGGGTTAATATGGACACCTTTTTTACAGGCGGCTATCGCGGATAATATCGCAACTGTTGCAGGGAAAGAACCACCTACAAAGCTTGCTGAAGATGTTGACGGCCTCGTTAAGCAACTCTCAGATAATAATTTCTATATCCGTAAAACTGCCAGTCGTAAGCTCTGGCATACTGGTCTGGAGGCACTGCCCGCGCTGCAGGTGATTGCCGAGGGTAAAGACCCTGAAGGGGCAAGCCGAGCGAGAGAACTCATTCTCTACATTAGTGCTGGTATACTTCCAGATAGCGCGGAAGAGATAAAGACACTAGTGATTGACTTCTCAAGAAGTGATACAGACAAAAAACTTAAAATTCTACGTAAGCTCATGGACCTTGGACATTGGCGTCAGGTGCTTCACTTAGCCCGCTTACAAAAAGATGAAGAGACGCGCCTAAAAATGGTCAGCATAGCAAAGACAAAAGCCAATCAGGTGCTGCGCGAAGCCATCGTCAACAAAAACCACAATTTGGTTGATGAAGTGTTGGATCTTATGGGAGATGACGACCGGACGCTTATCATGCGTGCGTGGCATTATAAACAGCGTGGGCAGCTTGCTGGCCAACTAAAAACGGCGGCAAAAATAATGGGTGAAAAAGGAGCTCGCTGGCGGCTGGCTTTACACCGAGTAGATGGTAATGTTAATGCGGCGCTTCATGAAGCGCGAGCACTTGGCGATAAAAATATCATAGCGGCTATTCAGCTATTACAAGGAGACCCATTACCATGGTTACTCGCTGATCCGCCAGAAATCCGTTTTGGTGTTATTCCAAGTCTAGCAAACCGAATCCAACTCGCCCGTATACAGGGCGATAAAAAAAAGGCACGTATTTTGGCCCTTGAGCTGATGACTATGGCGCGCAACTCACCCTCTAACAATCGTGTGATTGCTGCTTTATCAGGGGTTGGATTCCGAGATCTCGCTATTAAGGTAATGACGGAAAACGAGCCGCTCTCGGCATTTGTCTACTTTGACAATATGGAGGCGCCCGAGCAAGCGCTCAGATTATTGGGTATTCCGCAGGGAGCTAGCGCGCCTTATGAAGAATGGGTCAGGAAAACAACCTCTCAGGCGCTCGAAGAAGACAAATATAGCGGCTACAGCAAAATTCTCATGATGGGTGGTTTTCTCGCTCGGCACGGCGAACGCAAACACGTGCTACCTACAGTTCTACCACTCATGAATGCTTTGGAAAAAGATGAGTCTGATATTTGGTTTGATCTCATTTACTCGATGGCAATTTATGATCTTTGTGCAGAAGCAATTTACCTTGTTGAAAAACGCGGAAACAAAAACGGGGAAGCGGATTTAGCAGTCAAAAAAATCTTTCGTATTATTAAAGAACAATCAGTGGTTCACGTTTGGGAGGCACTTAAAAAACGTAATAACCAAGATCTGAAAAAATCACTCCATCAAATAGCAATCCTCTCCGGTTTAATTCAAGATAAGTTCAATGAAGTTGATGACCTTCATGATGCCATGCTAGCAGAAATAAAAGACAATAAAGCAGTCGATGAAAAATTGCGCCACAGCGCGATCTTTGCTTTTGCTGAGACTCGGGGTGATCTAGATGCGTGCGCACAAATGCTCCAAGCGAAACAAAAGGTAGAGGTATGGTTCGAGGCGAAGCGCTATTATGATAAAGAGTTATTTAATTGGGAAGAAATGGAGAGCCAATATACTGCAAAGATTAAAGAAAACCCCAGCGACTTCCGTAGCGCCACCCACTTGTATGTAGCGCTTCGTAAGCAAGGGAAAGAACAAGAAGCAAAAAAAATGTTAGGCCGTGTGCTATCACTCACCGTCGGTGAGCCCAGCATACTAGGTCCTGTGGCATCAGAGTTATATAAAGTAGGTTTTTACAGAAAAGCGACAGAGCTTTGGTTGCAAATATTGTTAATTTCTAGGCCCGGTGATATATATTTTAATCGTGCGCTGAGCTCCCTCACAAAAAATCCGCAATACCTTTATGACACTGGTCAGTGGAAAAAATCATCTGCCATTGCCGAGGTAAGTGTAATTCTTGCTTTGCGTGGAAATACTAATTTGAGTATTAATGAATTACTACGTGCGAGATTCAAAGTAGATTTTGCTCGTGGCATGGCCGAGCTGAAAGAGGGGAAACGTAAGCAAGCGCTCACTACTCTTGATGCTGCACGAAAGCTTGTGCCAGGTGACGGCACCCTAGCAGATCATTTTTTCCCTTCATTAAGAACGGCAGGTATTGGCAAAATTTACGATAAGTGGTTCAATGAAAGCTACAACCACATAGCCAAAGCTGGTGTGCTTTACCCGCGATCACATAATACACACAACACTGCCGCTTGGCTCTGTTCAAGGGCTGGGAGGAAACTTGATGAAGCCACCAAACACTCCGTTGCCGCACTTAAGGAACGTCCGCAGCAAGGGGCCTATCTTGATACTATGGCAGAGATCTGCTTTGCAAAAGGAAATCGAGCTAAAGCCATCGAATGGTCAAAAAAAGCTGTTGAAGCTTCCCGTCGTTACCCGCAAGGGGTCTTCAGGATGCGCAAATATATATTTGAGAATTTTCATCAACTTCATCTACAGCTTGAGCGCTTCAAAACTGTTCCGCTCTCAGAGTAATATGCGTTCCATCTCTCTTCATATCTAGTATTCATACTTTTGACCAACGTGATCCATGCACCGTGTTATACTTTTTCTTTCGCTTATTCCGTTACTCGCAGCGATTATTCTGCGCAGGTTCAATGGAGATCGTGTCTTGCGACGTGACGGACAGGAGCTGCTAACCACACCCGCTGAGCAAACCGCGAGAAAAATGCTTAATGCCATGGGCCATGAGAATGTTGAGCTCAAACAAGCAAGGTCACCATGGGCAATTCTTGGGTCATCCTCCAAGTCAGTTGTTGAGTTGCCCGATTACACGAGAGGAAAACGTCACCCAGGAACCGTCGAAAGCCATGCTCATGCGGCATTGTGCGTGGCTGTTTTTCTCCTCAGTGAGCGCGAACCGCAGCTTACAGGTAAGCGCGAATGGGCGCTACGATTTGGGCACGTATTTCCAGTATTTACAGTGATATGTGTGGTCTTCGCTTTGGTCGTCGGTAAGCTTCCTGCTCTGTGGGGGTTAAGTATTATTGTGGGTTCACTAGGGCTGGCGGCCTGCGCACAAGTATTGACGCTAGCTTGCGAACTGCGCGCAGCAACTCTTGCATCTGTGGTGTTAGAAAAAAAACGCATTTTCCCCCGTTTCAGTGATGAAGAATTTGTTGTTCCCGCTATTCGTGCTCAGGCTTGGCGTGCTATTGTTCCTGGTCTGCTCGCGCGGTTGATGTGATCCAATGCTGCATTCTTTACTCGCCATACTGCACGCTGCTTGGTAAACACTTCTTAACTAATTGGGTGGGTTCATAGCGCGCCATCACATTTCTGACACAAGGCCCCTGCAATAAAATGATTTCCTACGATCGCGATCCACAACAAACAATCCCTGAGTCATCTGTCAAAATAATTGGTTTGGGCGGAGCGGGAGCTAACATGCTCGACCGAGCGGCCCTTGATGGCATGACCGGAGCGGAAATGCTATGCATCAACACAGATATGCGGACTCTCTCGAGCTCGGTGGCGGGAGAGAAAATTCAGATAGGTAAGAACCTGACAAAGGGCCTTGGTTCTGGAGGCGATCCAGAGTTGGGTCTGAGAGCTGCGCAAGAGTCAGAGACTGAAATATATGATGCAGTGCGGGGCAGAAAAATGATTTTTCTCTGTGTTGGTCTCGGTGGAGGAACTGGATCAGGTGCCGCACCACTCATTAGCCGTATTGCGCGTGAAGAGGGTGCGTTCGTTGTCGTATTTGCCACTATGCCATTCGGATTCGAAGGACAGCGCCGGCGTGATCAGGCTGAGACTACTCTCAACGAACTTGCCGTGCTCGCTAACGCATTGGTGACTTTTGATAATGGACGTATGGGTGAGTTGGTGCTCGCCAAGCAAGGAATTCATGAGGCGTTTGCCGCCGCTGACAGAATGATCTCTGAGTCAATTAAGGCGGTGACTCGCCTTGTCGTACGCCCTGGCTTGATCAACGTGGGACTTGACGATTTGATGTCGGCACTACGAACCACGCGCTCGCGTTGTCTATTTGGTTCAGGTATTGCCGATGGCGAAAATCGCTCACAAGTAGCACTCGAGAACGCACTGACTAGCCCGTTATTAGATAAAGGAAGCCTGTTAGAGGATGCGGCTACCGTATTAGTTCATATATGTGGTGGCGAGAGCATGACCCTTTACGAGGTTGAGCTACTGATGCAGGGCCTATTGAAGTATGTTCCTGATAGCGCTCATGTGCTCTTTGGTGCTGCGGTAGACCCGGAGATGGGGGACGCCTTAAGTGTCACTCTTGTGAGTGCTTTGCCTGAAGAAAAATTGAAACCATTGGAGGCTATCACGCAAGATTCAGTCAATGAGCCTGAGGTTTATCAAGAGCCTGAGCTTGATGAAATAGATGAGGAAGATGAGGAAG
>DPWT01000239.1 GCA_003527555.1 Verrucomicrobiales bacterium
TTATTTTCTCTGTCTTCCCCTTCCCTTCCTCTTCGTCTCATACTTCGTGTTCTATTTCTTTTAATTCAAAAAACAATACATTCCCTTGTTCATGATTTGGCTGCTTTTCGATCTTTGCATTAGCAATTTGGCGGCGCACACTCTCTAGCATACCACCGTATTCAATGTAAAAGTTACGTATACCAGCCCGATAGTCATTGGCTAAAGAGTCGGCAAACACCACTTGGGCATCATGTAATTTCTCATTAAACACTGCAATAATCTCATTACGGGTTGCTCGAGCGCGAAAGGCAAAAGCGGCCATCCCTGTGGCAGAACCTACAAGCAAAGCTAGCGGCAAATAAGGGTAAGGAGCCATATTAAGCGAGCCTGTGACACCAGCTGCGAGTAGTAGAAGGAGACAAACATACAACCAACTTTTCAGGTAATCACGACGCTGGCTCAATTGCATATCCAGGCCTCCACGAATCTTTAAGTTGACGACTGCCTGACGAGCAGCTCGTCGGATACTATTGACAAAGCGCTCATGGGCATCGCTAAAACCACCAGACTCATCATTAAAACCCTTCAATTCGAGGGTAAGTCGCTCCATAACGCGAGGGCGTATCGTCTCCCAATGCGCACTGCACGCATCAATGAGATTGACACCATCATCACTTGCCTGCCGCTCCAGAGCACATTGCAAAGAATCGATTAGACTCATCTCTATTTCTTTCGGTAGGTTCTCACCGACAAAAAGACTTTTGATCGACCAAAAAGTATTCATCTTACGATACATTAACATAACCATTTGTTCACCTTGGCTCACAAAAACTTTTCGCATGCCAGTAAACTTGACGCCAAAGTTTGAAGAATGTTTCCTACGCTCCTCATCGACCTCCAACTCAATTTCTCTCAAAAACCCCTCATTTTCTCTAAGCAGACGGCTGCGTAATTCGATCATGTCCTCTATGTTGCGCAAAACAGCGCCTACGGCATCTATGACTCTGACCAAAACTTCCCTGCGGGCAGAAGAACTTCTCACCACGTTTGAAATATGTTGTTCAAGTGCAGGATAGCCGCTATCGCGCCACACTGTGTCACTTTGCAGGTTTTCCCTCTTGGCCTTTAGAGCCAACATCCCCGATATTGGATAGATGGGTAAAACTTTGCCGATACGTTTTTCAGAAAGATCGCGTATGTGATCGAGGAGGATCTCAAGATCGTTTTTATCATGCAAATCAGATTGCTGAATAACACAAATTGATTTCCCTAACATTTCCTCATCTTGTTTTGAGATAAGATCCCAAGTAGATGCACCCCATGGATTACTGGCAGAAAATACCCAAAAGATTAGATCCGATAATGGAAAAAAGCTGTTAGTGATTGACTGGTTTCCTTTGACTGACGAATTAGTTCCTGGTGTGTCAACGAGGCTGAAATTGACAAGAAAATCAACCGAACGATAGCACTCTGTGAGATCAGGGTTCAAGTCTTTATCACGATCCTCCTTACCATAACGATAAATTCGCACACCATCTGTTTCTGTGAGCACATTAGTGTTACACATCTCTTGCCCAACAAGCCCATTGAGCATGCTAGATTTCCCAGCATTGACCTCTCCGGAGACAACAAAGAGAAATGGATTATTCAACTCGCTTATAAGACCCTTTTTTGTTAATAGCTTATCCTCAGCTCCAGTTTCTTTGGCAAGTTCTACAACGCGTTGAACTACATCAGAAAGACGCTTGCGGGTTTTAAAATAATCTTCTCCAAACATAACACGTGAATAGTAAAAAATGAAGCGTTCCCCACCTCACCGGGAGGAGTGAGCGACTCAACAACGAGCAGGCAATCAGGGAGTAGCTAAGGCACTTGCTGGAGTGCGTGAGTTGTCCGCGGGTGTGAACGCAGCCTTCCTTGCAGGAGAAGTTGTGTTCACTGGAGGATTAAGCGCAAGCAGCTGAGATACCGTCACAAAATTAAACCCCCTTCGCAGCAAACCATCAAGAGAGGCTGGCATG
The DNA here is from genome assembly GCA_003527555.1 of Verrucomicrobiales bacterium. Taxonomy (GTDB): domain Bacteria; phylum Verrucomicrobiota; class Verrucomicrobiia; order Verrucomicrobiales; family Akkermansiaceae; genus Oceaniferula. Next base: position 2,004 of record DPWT01000239.1, read on the forward strand.
GCATCTACAGTGGATTTGTGTAAGTCATGAGCGAGCACAATCGAGCCGCTGCGTGTATTGTTGATTATGCGGCCAGCGACGACGGAAAGCCCGGGGCGTCTCCAGTCTTCTGGATCTACATTCCAGAGAATTGTCGGGTATCCATATTCTCTATAAATCAACGCCCGCTGCCTCTGACGGAGGGCCCCATATGGTGGCCGCATCGTGCGCGGTTTAACACCACAAGCAGCCACAATAGCATCGCGAGTTTTATCCATTTCCCAGCGCACACTGGTATCGCTTAATGTCGTCAGGTTTCTATGAGTCCATGTGTGATTACCTATTTCATGACCCTCGGCGACAATACGACGAACAATATCTGGATACATGTTTACATTACGCCCAACCACATAAAACGTTGCTTTGATATTACGTTCACGCAACATATCAAGCAGTCGCGGTGTGTTGCGTGGGTGAGGACCATCATCGTAGGTCATCGCGATATATGGCATGGTAGTTTTGCCACGCGAATGACTGACGCCGACACTACCTGAAAAATGAGAAGGCAGGGTGATGTCAGGATTACGCATGGATGAGCCGCGCTGTGATTGCGTGCGGTAATCATTGCTCAATGACGAATTGTTTTTGCCCTTATTGGAGCAACTCACTAGGCAAACAAATAAAGAAAGTGGAACACAGAGAATCGGGAAACGGAAATTGATCATGGTGAAATGCGATATATGTGGGGATATAACTTATTGCTGGGCATTGATAATGAGGCAACTGAAGTGTTTTTGGCGGCTGTAAAGTTAGCTTGAGAAAATTTGACAAAAAAACGATTATTTTTACCACACCTTTCCCAGTGACAGTCTCATTATTAGCTGAGTGTGCACTAATTCAACAAACCTGTGAAGTCAGTTATTTTGGAATGTCAGCGCGATACTATCTATGCATATTGCATTTTTTTTCATTTCGAGATTGCTAAGATTATCCTACCAACGTAAAGACTGCCGCCGCTGACACGAAACTTCTCATGTCTTTGTGTGTGCAACAATAAAAGCCCTATAGTGTAATTGGTAACACACCGGATTTTGATTCCGTATTTCC
>DPWT01000217.1 GCA_003527555.1 Verrucomicrobiales bacterium
CAGATGCCGCGCAAATCGCCACCATTATGGCTAATGACAATCCTGTGGCACGTGCTGAGAGTTTAATCGCACTCATAAATTCTCTGGACCCAAACGATTTCGAACAAGCGGTGGTTGAATTTCGCAAACTTGGCATAACCCGTGAGCGTATGAGTGAGTATACAATGCTTCTCCACGCATGGGCCAAAAGCGACCCTCTCGCCGCTCTGGATTTCGCTCAGAACAACACCAGCACTCGGTTTGCTCGGCAAACCATACTGACCAGCTGGGCTGCCGACAATCCGGATGCCGCATTCAACTGGGCCATAAACAACCATGAGGGAGAGGATGCGAACCCCTGGCTTGTCGGTGTCATTCGTGGCATCGCGGCCAATAACTCAACCCGCGCCACAGAAATAATGACGATGCTTCCATACAGCCGTGAACGAGGAGAGGCGCTCACTAGCATTATCCCACACATCACAAAACAAGGTAAAGAAAAAGCAACAGCATGGGTGGAGGCGATCAGTGATGAGCGACTACGCACCGGAGGAGCTGCTCGCATTGCTGGGTTTATGGCACGGAGCAACCCATCAGAAGCTGCTGAATGGATTATGAATCTCTCAGATTCCGAGTCAATTTTCCGAGCTGCTGGGGAGGTGGCAGGCATTTGGGCTGATAACGATCTGGATGCTGCCGTGGCATGGACGGACAGCCTGTCTGGTAACGCCAAATCACGAGCTGCCCGCGAAGTCGTAATGCGATACGCAGACAAAGATGCGCATAAAGCCTCCTCATGGTTGGCAACAATGCCAAACGAGCCCGAATATGAGAGTGTTGTGACATCCTATATATGGAGAACGGCTGAAAAAAATCCCGAGCTGTCACTTGCACAAATCCCACGCATCAACAACGAAAGGACGCGAAATCGTTACTACGAGCGCATCGTTGGGAGATGGATCCAGCGAGACGAAAATGCCGCACAGACTTGGGTCACTCAACAAGATAATATGTCGGAAACAATGAGAAAACGCCTACTCCAAATGAGTCAGCCAAAAAGAGACCGCTGACACACATTGAGTTGCGTGCAGTATACCAGCTCGTTTACAAATACTGCGCACAGAACCAAATGATAGAATAGTAAGGAAGTGATTCATCACAATGTGTAATTTTTGAGTTCCGTGTTTCAATTCATATCACCGATAAACTAGATTTGGTGAATATTGAAAGAAATCATATGCGATAAAAAAATATTTGTGTCAGCTTGTGAAAAATTTCACAAAGTCCTTGCTCAACATGAAAAGATGCTCCACTTAAGTGTTAGCATAATCCGATGAACAAAACTGAATATCAGGCACCTGACACCGCAGCAAAGGCTCAGAGCGTAATCGATGAGGAATACCAGGCTGAAGCCGAGGATATTCTCGGTGAAAAAATGGTGCTCAATATGGGCCCCTCTCACCCTGCTACCCATGGAGTTCTTCGGCTGGTGCTAGAACTAGACGGAGAAATCGTGACTAAATGCGACCCCGATGTTGGATATCTTCACCGAGGCGACGAGAAAATAGCCGAGAACATGCACTACAATCAGTTTGTGCCTTACACCGACCGGCTTGATTATTTGGCACCACTGGCAAACAATGTAGCCTACGCTTGTGCTGTCGAAAAACTCATGGGCTGGGAGTTACCGCCCCGAGGTCAAGCGATCCGTGTTCTCTGCTGTGAACTATCCCGTATTGCCTCACACATGCTTGGAGTTGGTGTTTGCGCCATGGATGTGGGTGCAATGACGGTATTCCTCTACACATTTACAGAAAGAGAAAAGGTTTACAATCTTTGCGAGCAGCTAACAGGGGCGCGCTTTACAACATCATACACCCGCGTTGGCGGACAAATACGAGATCTCCCCGAGGGGTTCATCGGCCGCGTTGAAAAGTTCCTAAATGAGTGCGAATTGAGCATTAATGAAATTTCCAAACTTCTCGATCGCAATAAGCTCTATCTGAATCGCATGCTTGATGTTGGAACCATAACGCCAGAAGATGCCATTACATGGGGATTAACTGGCCCTAACCTGCGCGGATCTGGTATCACTCGTGACTTACGCAAAAACACACCCTACCTAGGATACGAACAATATGACTTTGATATACCAGTAGGAGAAAACGGCGACTCCTACGATCGCTACCTCGTGCGTATGGAGGAAATGCGACAGTCAATTCGTATTATCCGCCAACTTATTGCCACACTACCAGATGGCCCTGTTAACATTGCCGACTCAAAAAACCTTCTGCCCGCCAAGGAAAAAGTGCTCACCAGCATGGAGGAGCTTATTCATCACTTCATCATCGCTACACAAGGTATCGATGCCCCTGAAGGTGAAGTCTATTTCGCTGCAGAAAACCCAAAAGGCGAACTCGGTTTTTACATTAATTCCAAGGGAGGTGGCGTTCCACACCGCATGAAAATTCGCTCTCCATCTTTTGTGAATCTTTCAATTCTATCCCACCTTATACCCAGTCATATGGTCTCTGACGTACCTGCTATCCTAGGGTCGCTTGATTTTGTCATGGGGGAATGTGATCGATAAATTTTGGCCTCAGTAATTACTCGTTATTTGAAAATGAAAACTCAAACAACATTCCCGGCATTCGCCATCTCGTCCGAAATTGAGGATGCGGCCAACACCCGCATCGCCCAATATCCCAATGACCAGAAACGCTCAGCAGTACTGCCACTGCTTCACATCGTTCAACATAAATTTGGATTCATAAATCGTGAAGCTACTGAGTGGGTCGCTCAGAAACTGGAGCTTGAGCCAATGCAAGTGCACGAAGTGGTATCATTCTATCCGGGTTTCCGTGAACATGCGCCGGGCAAATACCACTTTAGAGTCTGCCGCACATTATCATGTGCGATGGCAGGCTCTGCTGAACTTATGGATCGCATTTGCGAACTCACAGGAATCGATCGTTCCAACAGCGATTCTCACCATAACCCAATCGCTGTATCCCCGTGCGGTCTGTGGTCAGTCGAATTTGCTGAATGCCTTGCATCCTGTGGGACTGGTCCAGTCTGCCTGGTCAATGATGATTTCCACGAAGACGTAGCCCCTGAAAAGGCCGAAAATTTGATCGGCCAATACAACAACTAACTCTCCCATTCAATGAGCAAAATCAGTTACCTCTCAGGTAAGGAGCCCGACTCATGCGAGCACCGTATGATATTCAAAAATATCGATCGCGAAGGTTGGGATCCATCGATCGCATGCTATCTCAAAGACGGCGGCTATGAGCAATTAAGAAAAGCACTCAAGATGAATCCTGCGGATATCACAAATGAGGTTAAGATATCCGGACTTCGTGGACGCGGTGGCGCAGGATTCCCCACAGGAGTCAAATGGGGATTCATCCCACCTAACAATACTAAACCAGTCTATTTGATCTGCAATTGTGACGAGTCCGAGCCTGGCACTTTCAAAGACCGCTACATCGTTCACCAAGATCCGCACCAGCTCATTGAGGGTATGCTGATCTCAGCGCTGGCCATCGGTGCACACACCGCCTATATTTACATGCGTGAGGAGTTCCCCGAGGCTGCCATTCTAATGGAAAAAGCCATCGAAGAGGCTCGTGAGAAAAATTTTCTAGGTTCTGATATTCTAGGTTCTGGATTTGATCTAGAAATTTTTATTCACCGCGGTGCCGCCGCCTACATTTGCGGCGAGGAAACCGGTTTGATCGAGTCCCTCGAGGGCAAGCGCCCATATCCTCGCATCAAACCGCCCTACTTCCCTGCGGCACTCGGTCTCTACATGGCACCCACCATCGTAAATAATGTGGAATCAATCTGTCACGTTAAACACATTATCGAAATGGGTGGCGCAGAATACGCCAAACTCGGTACTCCCCGTAACACTGGAACACGCATTTTATGTGTTTCTGGTGACGTCAAAAAACCAGGTTATTATGAAGTCGAGGTTGGGAAAATCACCATGGGCGAACTACTTAACGACGTTTGCGGTGGACCACTTGATGGCAGATC
>DPWT01000223.1 GCA_003527555.1 Verrucomicrobiales bacterium
ATGGAATTCCAGCCTGGGTGATTTTCTTTTGCAGATCGGGCACATTGATGCCCTGAACGCTGGTGCCTTGGCGAATCGCCATGGATGCGGCCATGCCGGAAACCTCACCGAGGTGCATCCAGGTGGGCTCCAGCCGGATAGCGCAGAAGGCGACGGCGCTGGACGATACGCAGACGGGTACCAGCAGATTCTGGCATTCCTGTGCCTTGGGGGTGATGGCACGGTAGGGAATGTCAAAATTTTGACCTTTTTGCCAGATCCTCCCCTCATTGATGAAATGATCTTTGTCCACGGCATATCGCGTCACGTGATGGGAATCGATGAAATGGGAGCCGATGTGAATCACGTCTTTCTTGTCGCGTGTCTGGGTAGTGTCGGCTTGGGTCAAAATGCACGGACCTTTCATGCGGCGGGCGGCACGAACGTAGATGTACCAGGGCCAGTGATCGTTGTCGGTCCACTCGTCCTTACAGAAGCCGTAGCCTGACATCTCTTTCCTGATTTTTTCAGGAACACGTGGGTCGCTTTTGAGAAACCACAGGAGCCCGTGGGTGTAATCGCGGTATTTTTTGTGGATCTTCTCGCGCTGCTCGAAACTCGCCTCCGCCCAAGCCGTCTGTTCGCCGGGCATGCTCATGGAGACGATGGAGAACTGGCAGTTATTGCACTCCCGCTTGCCGCCGGGCATTCCATAGAAACCGAAGATCTGACCGGCTCGTTTCAGATCTCCAGATGCGAGGCTGCGTGCGAGAAGCTCGTACTGTGTGGGGTCGTAGTTTTCCGGTTTGTTGATAGGAACAGAGTTCTCTGGATTGGTGGAAAGGTTCAGACGGATGTTGTAGCAGATGGGGTGGGGGCTTGCGGAAAACTCCTTGGGTAAGGGCCCCGGCATGATACCCGGCAGAAGGTTGCCTTGGTCATCGTAGGGGGAAACATTGATTTTTTCGTCAAGATAACGCACGCCTGCGAGGGATTCACCATAAGTATCACGGGCTTCACGCCCGACGGTGTAGGAAACCCCTGCGGCAGCCATCAGGTCGCCTTCGTAAGTGGCATCGATAAAGACTTTTGCCTGGTAGACTTTGCCTCCGCGGACGGTGAGATCGGTGATGCGTCCGTCTTTTTTGCGTACGCTTTTGAGGAGTTGTTCAAAGCGCACCGGGACTTTTCCCTTCTTGAGCATTTCCAGAAATACTTTCTCGGCGACGTGCGACTGCCAGACACGGGGGCCACGGATAGGGCCTGGGGGTTTGATGGGTGTTCTGCTTCTCCGTGCGGCCTCGTTGACAAATTGCTCGCTCAAGCCGCCCATGGTGCGGCGGTCCATGTGCTCTAATTCATCGCGATTCAGGCCGCTGGTGCTCAAGCCACCGACGTGCTTGGTCTGCTCTAGCAGGATGACAGATGAGCCTTCTCTTGAAGCTGCGATTGCTGCGGTGATGCCACCGGGGGTTCCGCCATACACGACGACATCATAGTGCTGAGCCTCATCCTCCGCTGCTGTTGTCATCGGTATGACTGCGGCCAAGCAGCAGAGAAGTTGTTTTATGAATGGATTCATGAGTAATCGCGGAGTATGGAGTGATCGTCACATCAAATACGAAGGATAGCATGAAAAGGTTTCTAATAATATTACTAGCTTTGAAGGCATGCCTCATCGCGCATACCGCAGCGGAAAAACCGAATATCGTTTTTCTGCTGGCTGATGATATGAACCGCGACACGTGGGGGATCTACGGTAGCAAAGACTGTAAAACGCCGAACATCGACAAGCTGGCGGATGATGGCATGAAATTCCATCGGGCATACTGCTCGGTGGCGATGTGTGCGCCGTTTCGGCAGGAGCTGTATAGTGGTAGGAGCCCGTGGCGGACGGGGACGCTGGCGAACCATTCGAGGTCGAAGGCGGGGACGCGTAGTTTACCACATTATCTGAAGCCGCTGGGATACCGGGTGGCTTTGTCCGGTAAAAGCCACGTCGGTCCGCAGGGGGCATATCCTTTTGAGATCTTAAAAACGAAAACTTCAAAGACGAAGGATAGTAACGGGGCGTTTATAGAGACAGCGAACAAGTTCTTTGACGAATGCCGCGAAAAGAAAACTCCGTTCTGCCTGTTCATCGCATCGAATGATGGGCATGCACCGTTCACCACCGGAGACGCCTCACAGTATGACAAGGACAAGCTGACGATTCCCCCATACTGGTTGGATACTCCGGTGTTGCGTGAGCATCTGGTGAAGTATTACGCGGAGATCACCAACTTTGATCGATTGGTTGGGATGGTCCGTGCCTCGCTGGAGAAAAAAGGGCTTTGGAAGAATACGCTCTTTGTGGTGTGCAGTGAGCAGGGTGTACAGTTTCCTTTTGCGAAGTGGACGTGTTATGACAATGGACTGCACACGGGCATGGTGATGAGCTGGCCGGGGGTGATCAAGGCAGGGTCGCAGGCGGGTACGTTGATTTCGATGGCTGATGTGGCTCCGACTTTTGTCGATGCGGCTGGCGGCAAGCTGAAGGAGGGTGATGTGGACGGAAAGAGTTTCCTGAAGACGTTGAGGGGAGAAAAGCAGGTTCTGCACGAGTATGTTTTTGGTGCCTTTACCAACTGTAACATCAGCGCCAACCGGGACAGGATTTTCCCGATCCGGAGTATTCGGAGTGAAGGGTTTTCGCTGTTGTATAACCCGAACTATCGGCAGCAGACATCAAATATTACCTTGAGCACTGAGGGGAGTCCGGGGATGTCCTGGCATGCCTTGAAGGGGAAGTCGGAGAAAGCGGATGCGTTAATTCGGAAGCTGCACCATCGGCCGGAGTTTGAGTTGTACGATTTGAAGAATGATCCTTATGAGCTGCGTAACGTGAATGGGAAGCCGGAGTATGAGGAGGTGGCTGAGAGGATGAAGAAGGCGCTGCGGGCGAAGCTGAAGGAGCTTGGGGACAGTGATCCGATTGCGACTGAGAAGTCGTTGGTGAAGGGTGGGGGTAAAGATGGTGGTGGGAAGAAAAGGAAGAGGAAGTAGTGATGATTTTGGGCGTGGGTTGCTGGGCGACAAGAGTGTCGCCCCTCCCTAGGGCTTGTGCTGTAAGGTGGGCGGACACTCATGTCAGCAGTGGGGGATTTGATCCGTGCTCATCTGAGTGCATCCGAGCCATCTGTGCGAGGGAATGTTTTTTAACGCAGATTGACACAGATGAGCACAGATCCAGGCAATCCGCTCATGCAGATGAATGGAGTGTCTATGAAAGGGACACTTGGTCCCTACCTAAATGCCTTTAGCTTCTCGTGGAAATC
>DPWT01000222.1 GCA_003527555.1 Verrucomicrobiales bacterium
GTCGGTCTCCAGGAGGTGCGTAAGAACCGCACTCCCGGGACTAGTTGGCCTCGTAGCGGCATCGATAAACAATGCGTCTGCACCGGGGTTGACGAATGCTGGAGCCCGCTCGACACAATCGGGACCAACCCCAACAGCAGCACCACAGCGGAGCTGACCGTTAGGGTCTTTTGCGGCATTGGTAAAAGTAATACGTTTTTCGATATCCGCCCCCGTTATAAGACCTGTCAAAATTCCATTCTTATCGATCAGCGGTAGTTTCTCGATGCGGTTTTTGTAGAGTATTTCGCGAGCCTCACGCAACGCGGTATTCTCAGGAGATGTTACTAGTCGGTCCAGAGGAGTCATCACTTCAGAAATTTTTGCAGAATCATCTGCCATATGACGTACATCTCTGCCAGTAACCATTCCCTCAAGTAGACCTTCAGCACCTACCACTGGGAAACCAGAAAACCCCTGTTCATTCATGATGAAACGTAATTCTCCCACGGTTTGATCCTTGCTAACCGTATAGGGCTCGTGGATCACAGCACTCTCCGACCGTTTCACTTTCAACACCATGGCTGATTGATCCTCTATGGTGTTGTTCCGGTGGATCACGCCAATGCCACCCTCTTGGGCAAGTGCAATTGCCAAGTCAGATTCAGAAACCGTATCCATTGCTGCAGAGACAACTGGTATGTTTAATCCGATATCTCGGGTTAAATCGGATTTTAGATCTGCCTCGCCGGGAAGAACCGCACTCATCTGCGGTGTCAGCAAGACATCATCAAAAGAAAGTCCAAGTGAGATTTGCGCCATGAGTAAGTCAACAGAAGTTGCCGACCAGTGACAAGTGCAAATCTTCATCTGCCGACATTTTTTACAGCCGATAGCTAAACTTCCATCGCCCACCATGATGCTAAAGATACACCGAAAGCAAAAACAGCGCAAAGCCGGACACTTTCTATGGTTATTAAATCGACAATAATATGTAATTTCCCATGACAGCAAAAAAACATTGAGAGAAAATCATTTTTCCTATCTCGACAAAATAAAACGTCTCACTAGCTTCGCTTAACACTTTAATAGTCACTAGCAGTGTGCCACCGTAATTGCGCACTGCGACACGTAACACCAAATCAATTAAAGCTTTTATCTAAGATCATCATGGACACATCAGACGCAACGCCAACAATTCACACCGATTCATCTAATCCATCGGAGCCTGTCACCAATAATGACAACTCTACACTTCCCCCAGATGACGTGGCTGCCATCGACCAGCTCGGTTTAGTTTACCAAGAATTTAAGAACGAGATTGGAAAAGTCATCATTGGTCAGGAAGATGTCGTCGAACGCCTCGCCATTTGCCTTTTTTCAAAAGGACATGCATTACTTATGGGTGTCCCCGGTCTAGCCAAGACATTATTGGTATCCTCTGTAGCTGAAACAATGGATCTCAGTTTTAACCGCATACAGTTTACTCCTGACCTAATGCCTGCTGACATAACCGGCACCGACATCATACAAGAAACTGATGCCGGTCAACGTGAGTTCCAGTTTATTAAAGGGCCAGTATTTGCAAATCTTGTCCTCGCTGATGAGATCAACCGTGCACCAGCTAAAACCCAGTCTGCAATGCTTGAAGCGATGCAAGAAAATATGGTTACGGTTCTCGGTAAGACCTACAAATTAGATAAACCATTTTTCGTGCTCGCCACACAAAACCCAGTGGAACAAGAAGGCACTTACCCACTACCAGAGGCTCAGCTTGACCGCTTCATGTTTCTTATTGATGTTGATTACCCTAGCCATGACGAGGAATTACGTATCGCGAGAGAAACAACAGGCAGTTCAAAATCAAGCCTGAGCCACATTCTAAATGGCTCACAAGTGCAAGAATACCAAGACCTAGTTCGCAGAGTTCCCGTTCCAGATCACATATACGAATACGCTGTCGAAATCGTGCGCAAAACACGCCCAGGAACAGAAGCCGCTCCAGACTGGATTGGTGAATATGTCGGCTGGGGTGCCGGCCCTCGTGCTGTGCAATATCTAATTCTCGGCGCAAAAGCTCGCGCTGCTCTTCATGGTTCTTATATGGCAAGACTCGAGGATATTGAAGCCGTCACAAGCCCTGTCCTTAGCCACCGTGTGCTAACAAACTTTGCCGCAGAATCTCAGGGAATGACAGCAGCCAAGGTCGTTGACCGTCTCGTCGAGGAAATGCGAGAATCTTAATCGATGAAATACGACTTCCTAGATCCTGCAGCACTTGCCCGGCTGGGTGCTATTCCTGTTGAGGCTCGACAAGCCATGACTGGAAATGTTGCCGGTAGGCACAGATCCCCACATCGCGGATCCTCTGTAGAATTTGCGGAATACCGAAAATACGTACAGGGCGATGACACGCGCAGGTTGGATTGGAAAGCTTATGCTCGATCGGATCGATACTACATCAAAGAGTTTGAGGCAGATACAAACCTAAGAGCATACTTCGTACTGGATGCCAGTGGCTCTATGGGATTCAGCGCTACGCATGATGCTAGGATTCAGTTTGCGCGCAAACTAGCTGCCACCCTTTCTTACCTCATAGTAGACCAAGGCGACGCCGCAGGGCTTTCAATATGCCAAGAGAAAATCCATTTGGAGATCCCTCCTACCCGCCGGGCCGCGCACCTAAATCACATATTCGAAAGTCTCGCCAAAACAGAGCCCAGCGGCGAAACCGGGCTAATTGAAGCATTACACACCATCGCAGAAAAAATAGGTCAACGTGCGTTGGTCATTATCATGTCCGATCTGTTTTGTGATACAAATGCCCTCGGTGATGCTCTGCAACACCTCCGCTACCGTAAACACGATATTGCAGTTTTTCACATGCTCGACAAACAAGAGATCGAGTTCGATTTCGAGCGCCCGCATCGTTTTGTTGACATGGAGGACAAAACCACCGTGGTCGCCGAACCAGTCCTCATTGCAGAGGACTACCGTCAAGCCATGAGAAATTTCATGCAAACAGTACGCATGAACTGTCATGATGTGCACGCCGACTATCATCTCATCACAACAGATCAGAACTACGAAGAAATCGTGCACAACTTCCTTACAACCCGCCTTCCAAAAAAGGCTCGCAAGTAAAACCCTTTTACCAACTTTTCTACTAACTCGTGTCTTTTCTCCAACAATCTCTCCTATGGGGCTTGTTTGCAGCCAGCATTCCTATCGTTATTCACCTTCTTAACCGCAGGCGACATCGCACGGTGAAGTGGGCTGCTATGGAATTTCTACTCAAGGCAACTCGCGAATCACGTGGTAAAAAGAAACTCAAGTATCTCCTCATTTTGGCGAGCCGTACACTTGCCATTGCCGCCTTAATTTTTGCCATTGCACGCCCACTCATATGGGGGTTCTCAAGCTGGGGCGGCACCAAAATTGACACGGTTATCCTTATACTAGACCGGTCTGCGAGTATGGAACAACAAGCACCCAGTAGCCGCGTGAGTAAACGCGCAAGCGCACTTGCCAGTGTGCGAAAGTCGCTCGAAGAACTTAATAATCCCAGACTAGTTCTAATCGATAGCGCCTCAGGTGTTGCCCAAGACGTACCATCACCCGACGTTCTGGAAGAGCTATCCTCCACCTCTGCTACCGACACCCGCGCATCCATTCCAGCGCTCATTTCATCTGCTATCGATTATGTTTTAGATAGGTCCACAGGCCGGACCGAAATCTGGGTAGCTTCTGACATGCAGTTATCTGACTGGTCGCCCCAGCAAGGCAGGTGGGCAGCCATCAATGCTGGGTTGAGGGATTTACCAGAGAAAACTACGTTGCGTATATTATCATTGGCATCGCCTCCAGAGAATAATCTAGCCATTCGCGTTGTGTCCTCACGCCGCAAAGCTGGCGAGCTGGTGCTCGATCTAGAACTTCTCCGATCAGAATCCGCAGAGCTTGCTGCTGTGCCCATTACTTATAGCGTAAATGGCACGCGCACTGCCGGCAAAGTAACAATAAGCGGTCAATCATATCGCTTCAAAAAACGACTACCACTGGGAAAACTCAACAGTGATGGTTATGGCTTTGTCTCGGTGCCATCTGACACCAATTTGAGGGACAACGTCTCATTCTTCGCATACGGTCAAGACTCACCCACTCAGACATATATTGTTACAGAAGGAGGTGAGTCTGCAGACTGGCTAGCGCTAGCATCAGCACCACCTACATTTAATCAAAGTAAAAGCATACGTATATCACCCACTAGCGCACATGAAATTGATTGGCAGAGCACATCTTTGATTGTGTGGCAGGCTCCCCTACCAGAGGGTCCAGTGGCACAGGAGCTGACTCGTTTCATTGAAACTGGCGGCGCAGCTTTGATCATGCCACCGCGCGAATCCTCAAATATCGCCTATCTCGGAATGAGTTGGGGAGACCAAACAGTCTCTCCAGACCAAGAATACTTCATCATCAATGAATGGAATGAGACAGACGGCCCACTTCGAAACGGTTTAGAGGGCACACGCATACCTGTGCCAAAACTCAAGTCGATCAAACGCCGCTCAATCGAAGGAGATGCCACCTTACTCGCCAGTTGGGATGATGAGCAAAGATTCATTGTCCGCCAAGTTGTAGGCGATGGCATGGCTATTTTCATGAGCACATTACCCGATTACACATGGTCCAACCTAGCAGATGCTGATGTATTGCTTCCTGTGGTGCAGCGTATGATTACTTCAGGTGATGCCCGCTTCGGCTCTGCTTTTGCCGCAATCGCGGGCAGTAAGAAGGCCCAAGTAAACGATGGGGAAACCAGACAACGTCTAGATACGCACGCCAAATCAAATTCGTCAAACGCCTCACATGAAGCGGGAGTATGGCGACTGGGTGAGCGCCTCTTGGCCATTAATCGTCCCAAATCAGAAGATCGATGGCAGATACTTACCAGCAACAATCTTAATAGCCTGTTAGAAGGCACATCATTCAAGTTGTTTGAAGACAAAGGGCAATCAGACTCACTAGCACGGGAGATTTGGCGTGCTTTTCTCATTGCGATGCTCGTTTTCCTGATCACCGAAGCGATCCTCTGCCTGCAGCCAAGGGTAAACAAATCCAAGTCCTAAACTACAAATCCAAGATCTTGAATTTCTCTATTTCCAATTTAACATTCTCGCCGTCTCCAGACACTTTTTGGATTGGTTTCACAGCACTAGCAATAATCATATTGCTCTGTGTGACAGCAGTTAAACGCTCCACTAGGCCTAAGCGTACCGCAGTCCTCGAGATGCTTCGTTTTATTTGTGCCCTGATTACAGTATTAATGCTGTGGCAGCCAGAATGGCGGGTTGTAACAGACCCTGATAGCAAACCAGAAATCGCGATCCTATATGATGCTTCACGCTCGACAACTACTGCCGATGCTATTCTCCCCTCAGAACTGAGCGCTAATCAAGAAGTTGTCACTCGCAAAGAATGGATTAATAAAGTCCTCAAGAGTGAATCGTTTATTAAGCTCAAAAATGACAAAGATAACAGAGTATTCACACAGCCATTTTCTGCCCCACCAGAAGATACTGACCCAGCCACATTGGCACTTGCAGGCACGGATATTCATGGAGCAATTGATACTCTGTTATCAGACCACGATAATTTACGCGCTGTCGTACTACTCTCGGACGGTGATTGGAACGTAGGTGATGTCCCAGTGGTTGCAGCTCAAACAATGCGCCGACGCGGTATTCCGCTTTTCGCAATCCCCACGGGTAGTGTTGAGCGGCTCCCTGACCTAGACATTTCAAATGTTACGGCACCAACTTACGGCATCGTAGGTGAAAACGTGCAGATACCCTTCACAATTAATTCTTCTTTGGATCGTGATGTTCGCACGATAGTGCGTTTGAAAGACTTAAAAACTGGCATTGAGCGAACCAAAAGAATTACCATCCCGGCCAATGGTGAATACTTTGACTCCTTACTCTGGCGCCTCTCCAAAGAGGGCAGCTCAACGTTGGAGCTATCAATCCCTGTCGCCAACCAAGAGATGGTGTCAAAAAATAACAAGCGCAGATTTAATATAGCCGGGCGCAAAGAATCATTGAACGTTCTAGTTATCGAGACTTGGCCACGCTGGGAATATAGGTTTATCCGCAACGCCCTCTATAGGGACCCTGGCGTTAAGGTTGACTGTTTATTACTGCATCCACAACTTGGCATGGGTGACGGCCCTGGCTACATTCAGAAATTTCCTGAGAAACTAGAAGATCTTCAAAAATACGATGTGGTTTTTATTGGTGACGTGGGTATCGATAAATCGGGCGAACAGGGCCTCACTGAGGATCAGGCCAAGCTGCTTAGAGGTCTTGTGGAGCAACAGGCGAGCGGTATCGTATTCATCCCAGGTTCCAGAGGTAATATTTTCACACTTGAGAAAAGTGAGCTAGGTGCCCTTATCCCTGTCATCTTGGACGATAAGAAAAAAGAGGGCTATAGCAGCCCGATTGCATCTAAGCTCAACTTAACAACCGAGGGCAAGGGTTCGCTCTTAACTATGTTAGGTGATACTGAAGAGGATAACCCCATTATTTGGAAAAACCTCCCCGGTTACTACTGGCACGCCCCTGTCGTCAAAACCAAAGGTGGCACCGACGTGCTAGCCGTAAATACAAATAGATCTAATGAGTTTGGACGTATCCCAATGCTAGTTACAAAAACCGCAGGTAACGGCAAGGTTCTTTTTCTGGGCCACGATTCGGCATGGCGCTGGCGCCGCGGCGTGGAAGATCTTTACCACTATCGATTTTGGGGCCAGGTCGCTCGTTGGATGTCGTATCAGCGTAACATGGCAGCCGGTGAACGCATCCGCCTC
Organism: Verrucomicrobiales bacterium; assembly: GCA_003527555.1. Lineage (GTDB taxonomy): Bacteria > Verrucomicrobiota > Verrucomicrobiia > Verrucomicrobiales > Akkermansiaceae > Oceaniferula. Next base: position 6,851 of record DPWT01000222.1, read on the forward strand.
TACTTCACACCAGATCGTCCAAAACCAGGAGACTCAGTAACACTTAACGCGAATGCTTTTGACCAGTATGGAGCCCCAATAAAAAAAGGAAAAGTGCTCGTAGACATAACATCTCCGGACGGAAAAAGTAGACGCATAAGCCTAGAAAAAACAGATGGAACTTGGGGTAGCTACAGCGGTAGATTTAAGATTGCACAACCAGGCGCTTGGAAAATCGAAGCTGCCATCGGTGAAGATACTACGCATGGAATAAAGACCACGCTGTTAGCACAGGGAACAGAAGTAGAAAAAACCGGTATGCCTGCGCGAGCTGACGTACTTGAAGAAATGACACGCGTCTCCAATGGACGCCTTATGACGGGTGATGATCTAGAATCATTAATCAATCAAATCCGAGCTCTTCCTGATCCAAGTCCTATGGAAACCCGAACACCGCTTTGGTCACACTGGATCACTGCTGCATCCCTAGTTTTTCTGTTAGGGGTCTTCTGGGTAGGCAGAAAATTGAATGGAACATTCTAGCATTTAGCATCTTTCACTTGCTCTTTTCTCCTCCATAGATTCGCTGGACACGCTCCAAATAATTATTTGTGAAGTCATCTTCTTTTCGTCGAAGAGGTTTTTCTTCTAATTTATCACTAAATTCTCGATACTCCCGAAAGCTAGCAGTGATTTCTTTCGACTGTGTAATGTCATACCAGTCCAAGTAGTCTCGCACTCGTGTGGCTGCATTTTTTTTCTGCTGCCGTTTGATTGATAAATTTTTCAAGCGTGTGTCTATGTTGTCAGCAGTAGCGGTTACGATATCGCTAACTATCATGTCGTATTCATAGATTAACGGCCGATAAGTCGGGAAACATCGATAGCTAATGCGGTTGAGTTCAGCTCGCACGCCGGCTACTGCCTCAGAGCGTTCACGCATGCTTTTTAGTTGGATCACGTCAGCGTAATCATGAATGGAAATAGTTTTAGCAATATCTTCTGCATCACGGTAACGCAAAACAAGAATACTATTGAGGCGCTTTTCGGTTTCAAATATGGAAAACACTTCACTAACCTTTGCTGTGCCTAACTCAAGCATCTCTAAGTTTAACCATTTCTCAAGACTGTTGCTTGACTGATTCATTGATGGGAAATGCTGGCGCATGAGATTTTCTGCCTCGCCCTTAAATGTTGCGAAATCAGCGAGATAGGATGCTATACTCGATTTACCTTTAGGTTGCCTGACTAAAGAACTGACCATGGCGCCAGAAATGGCACGGAAAGCAATGGGTTTGAGTCCTGTTAGATCCAACCATTTTTTCTCTGACATATCGAAGGTTCTCTGCAGCGACAGGATTTCAAGATATGGGATTTTTGACTGATAGAGCTTGCGATCACTTCTATTTGCTCGAAGGTTGAGGACTTCTAACAAGCCAACCACCAACCACGGCTTAACTAATACTCGCTCCCCATCCTCAACAACTTGTCCATTCCCCAAGCCACGCTCATATAGAATCATTTCCATGACGTGGTATCGCAGTTTAGACCAATCAATCCCACGGGCCATATGGATATGTATGTTAAGCTGATACTGCCCTTCGATTAGCATGATATCGCTTGCGATACTTCGCTTTTTTTTTACATCTCCTTGGGTTCCGTATAAACGAATGACAATCGGGATTTTCAGCTGCCTCTGTTTCTGGTTACAAAGCTCATTTAGCTCAGTAAAAACACCACGAGCCATCGATGCAATCCCACCACGTATCTGCTGATTGCTACCAACCACTGTTATATTACCGAACTTAGTCACACTTTGTTTGTGAGCAACAGCAGGAAATTCAGGTTGGACAACAGGCTTAATATTAAAAGGTGGATCAGGCTCATCTGGGGCCAAATCTTGTGCGCTTACAGTCGCAGCATGAACGAGACAAAAACTCGCAGTTAGAATAAGACTGTCTCGCGGGAAGATCATAACCTTTCCTCTGGCTTGCGCGGATCGAGGGTGATTTTACCGTCTTCGACACGAATATCTCGGATTTCATTCTCCTTGTATGGTTTCATTTCCTCGGAGAGCTCACTAGCAAGGTTTTCAAAAGCCCCCATGATAAGTCGAGCAAAGCCACCGGGCGCCCTGACTTGACCAATATGAGATGTATCGCGCCTGATGCTAAAGCCTCTCTTGCTACGAACAAAGTGCAGGAACATTGATGTCACATGAGTTTTCCCCAATACATCTCGCTCGATAATAATCTCAATTTGATTCTTTTTAAAATCTACCCACACCCCGCGTGCCTCAGCATAGGGTTCTACCAAACCGCCTTGCTTTAAAATAACACGTTTACTTAACCAACTATTGATCTCTTCTTCTGTAAATGTAATGGGATAATTGCGCTCAACAGCAGTTTCGAGCCGAATCTTCAACATCGGTGGGTCAACTGTTGCTCCATCAAGTATCTCTGCCCGTCCGTCAATATGATCCATTGGATATGCTCTAAGAGCAGGGAACACACGCTTGCCTGCAATAGTGGCATCGATGAATGCTTTACTGGTGGCATCAGGACTCCCGGCGGGTAACCATAAAAACCAGATGTGCACACCAATATAGACCATCACCGTCAAGAGTAACAGAACTGCAAGTTTTTTGATACAGCCGCTTTTCTGAACTGGTTTCAGTTTTTTTTCTTCTGTCGTCGATCCCATAAGCGAGTAAGTTAGTTATCAGATCATGTGCGTTATGAAAAGCCCCGATTGCCCAGAGCTCGTTAATTCAGAATCGCCTTGCCAGCTGGATAATTAGGGTGAAAATATCTCAACTTTCATTCGGTTTCATT
>DPWT01000255.1 GCA_003527555.1 Verrucomicrobiales bacterium
TTGATTAGCGCCACACCAATTTCATCGGGAACATCGACGAGGTGGATCATGACTTTCTCGCCTTTTTTTACGGCTGTGGAGTAGTGGACAAGCTGGCGAGCGAGCTGGGGGATACGTGGATCTTGCATGGCTCAGAGATGTAAGAGAAAAGAAGAAAGAAGCAAGATTACAATTGTTTAGCTTAATTAGTCTGGATAAGAAATAGGTATGGCTACTGGAGATAGGAAGATTAAGCTCGGGGTGCTCGGCTCAGGATCAGGATCGAATATGCAGGCGATTCTGGATGCGATTGGTGCGGGCAGTCTGAATGCCGAGATCGTGCTGGTGCTCTCCGATAACCCAAACGCCTATATTCTGGATAGGGCGAAAAATGCAGGGATACCCGCTGAAGTTATCGATTGTCACGGCTTCAAAACACGATTCCCAGACGAGTCACAGCAAGCGATTGCCGAAAAACTCATGTCCGCTGGGGTTGATGTTGTTTGTCTTGCTGGGTTCATGCGATTAGTTAAGCAGCCAATGCTCGACGTCTTTCCCAATAAAATCATCAATATTCATCCATCGTTACTGCCGGCATATCCTGGGTTGATGGCGTGGGAGCAAGCGGTCGATGATGGTGCCCAAGAATCAGGCTGCACCGTGCATTACGTTGATGCTGGCATGGATACCGGACCGATCATTCTTCAGGCAGGCGTCCCTGTGATTTCCGGCGATACAGCGGCGACGTTACACGCGCGCATTCAAGAGCAGGAGCACACACTCTATCCGGAGGCGATCAAAGTTGTTGCAAGCTCGTTGAGTTAAGAAATACGCTTGAGCTCGCAGCTGTGTGCGGAGAATCCTGCACCGAACGCACACATCCACAGGTGCTCAGCATTGTCATGATTCTCATTAAGGAATTGCTCTAACGCGACCAGCACTGATGGGCTGCTCAGGTTACCATATTTGCGCATGACCTCGCGCGCGTAGGTCAGTTTTTTCACAGGAAGAACTTCTTCTAACTGCTCAATCACATCGCGCCCACCGCCGTGGGTGATCCACTCGTCGGGGTCGGTTGTGCGTTTTTGATAGAGCTCATTCACCGTTTCTCCAGCGAGTTCGGGGACTGTGCGGTGGAGTTGATTACGTAGCTTGCCCTCCGCGTTGGTGAAGCGAATCTTTTCGCGTTCTTCTGGGATGTGCAGTGATTGGAAATGATCCACCTGCCAGCCACCGCCGCGACCACCCCAGACGGCAGCGGCGGCACCATCACCAAACAGGCAGGTGCTCACCAATACGCCAACATCATTTTCCACGTAGAATGCCGCTGAGCAAACTTCCACGGACACGGTGACCGCCACAAGATCTGGATTGGTTTTGATGATTCCCTGTGCTGCACGAATCAGTGGCACTGCAGCACCGCAGCCAAAGCCGGTCATATCCTGCATAAAGACATCAGCCCGAAGACCTAACTGCTCAGCTACGTGGCTGCTCAACCCAGGGCATAGGTATCCCGTGCACGAGCTTACAAAAATTACATCAACATCACTCGGCGATAATGATGCGTCATCCAGTGCTTTGCGCACCGAATTTGTGGCAAGTGCCGGTGCGGATTTTTCGTAGTAATTGTTGAGGCCTTCTGCATCGAGTTTCCAGGCTTGCGGTAGTTGCTCGAGGCAGAAATGGCGGCCATCGATCCCGGAGTCGCCAGTCAATACTTTAGCTAACAGATTTCGTGATGATGGCTTGAGTTCATCCCAGAAATTAGCCTCTCTCATGGAGGCAAGGCACTCTGATTGCGTGTAATAGGCATCGGGAAATGCGGAGCGGACTGAGAGTAGGTTCATGGCTTACGAAGTTGGCTGAAGATAGACTTAAATGGCAGGGTGTTTGTTTTAATTGATGCTTTGAGGATTTGCTGACCAGGAAAGTTGAAAAGCATTGGATGCATAATTTTTGATAGCTTCATACGGCGTGAGAAGTGATTGTTAGAATCGTGTTGGTAGCCATGTTCAGCTTCATGCCAGTTGATATCGCCAGCGGAATATTTTTCAAGCCATCCGGCAGCAATGGCACTGGACTCCATCGCCATACTCATGCCATTGCCCGTAAATGGGGGTATCAACCAGGCAGCATCACCTAGTGAGAAGCCAGGCTGCTTTTCTTGTAATCCGAGAGCGAATCCTGCCGTAGCTGTGAATGAATTGGGATCATAATCCCATGACTCCATTAATTCTAACAGTTTAGTCATGCCGCATGCTTCTGCGTATGCCATGATCACAGCTGCTGGGTTATCCCAGCGAGCACGCGCTTCGGTTGGGCGGATATTGGATCTCACATGGAATAGGCCGCAGCAGTTGACGCGGTTATTTTCCACTTCTGCTAGCCCCATATAACCTCCTTTGCTGCCGCTGATGCCTCGGGTGCTACTGTGCATGTGTAATCCGTTGAGATGCGTGTTCACAGCATGAATTTTGATCCCAATCCATTCTGGTTTATTTGTTTTTGGGTTTGCAGGTTTACCTGTTGCCCATACACATCCATCACTTGGGTTATTATCTGACGAAATACGCTTTCCGAGTATGAGTTGGCCTCCGTTGCGTTGAAAAACGTCTGCTAATCGCTCATCAAGCGTATGGCGCGAGATCCCTAGGGCGGGTTCAGGAAGACTTTCGGTTAGTAATTGTTTATTACCCATCCACCAGCTGATGTCGTGGTGTTTTAAGGCATCAGCAAAAAGCGTATCGATCTGCAGTTGGGCGAGTGTCTTTTCTTTGATGCCGCAAATAAATTCACCACAGACCTTGTGACGTGGGTAGTTTCCTTTTTCGTGTATCTCGACAGGTATGTTTTTGTGGCGTAGGCAGACTCCGAGGCTTAATCCGGCAAGTCCGCCGCCATTGATTCGGATAGGTTTCATCTTTTTACTCCCTTGCAACGTAGACTTCCAACACAATTACAATCATCTTGCCACTGCCAGTGATTGCCTAAGAGTTTATGAATTTCACCTAGGCGAAATCCTGCTTCAATACTTACCCGCATGTCGTGTCGGGTAACGTGATTAACAAATGGATACATTAGCCAACCTAAACGGATTGAGTTAACTGATCGATGGGGCTCGGCGAGTAAAATCGCACCAGCATCACTCCATTTTGTTGACCATTTCTCGAGCACCACATTCTCGAAATGGTGGATAAAAAGATTTGCAACGATTGCAGTTGAACCGTCATAGACATAATTTATTTCTAATACATCGTCTTGTAGCCACTCGATGTTTGCGGGAAGCTCGGGTGGACGTGGTGCTAGATCCACGGCGGTGATCGCAATGTCTGGCCGTGCAGTATGCATTTTGCGGGTAAGTAATCCCTCACCTGCTCCTAGTTCGATCACCCGCGTGATGTTTCGCATGGGTGTGAGCTGTGATAAAATCCATTTTTCGCCCTGCATGATACGGTTGATGACACGTAGGTCACGACGACTCCTGATGGCGGCGGGGTCGTCGCTATCGAGATTATCAAGTAGTTCTGGACTGACAATTCGTTGTTCCATCGTAAATCTTACGGATTAAGTGTCGTCGTAAACCATCGTCGGTCAATGGATATTCTCATACAGCAGTAGCTACTCACAGGCGCCTCAAGACTTACTCGCTCGACAATCCTGAGTCCTCGTGTATCTGGATCTCATGCCTGCAAAGAAATCTGCCAAAAAATCTGCCAAAAAATCCTGGGAAAAATCTATGCCCAAGGCTCAGTTTGACTTCATGCGTGAAGTGCTCGCCGCTCCCAGTCCAATCGGGGTGGAGGCTGCGATGTCCTATGGTGTGCTGAAACCCTACTTCGAGAAATTCATGCCGAAATCTTGGGCAATTCATCAGTTTAAGGGCAACGCTGGTATTGTTGTTGATACGCATCCGGGGTGCGATGACATGACATCCGCCATGATCATTGGTCATGCCGATAAGATACGTATGCAGGTGCGCAAGATCGACAACGATGGCAAGATCTGGGTGAATACCGATTCCTTCCTGCCATGCACGCTGATCGGCCACGAGGTGAAGCTTTTCTCTCAGGACCCGAAAAAACCTGGTAACTACCGATGTATCGAAGGCGGAACGATCGAGGCGCTTGGTGCGATCCATTTTTCCGAGCCTGCTCAGCGTAGTGGCGATAAGGGGCTAAAGCCAGAAATGATGTATCTTGAACTGCAAATGCATGGCGAGAAATGTAAGCAAAGAATCGAAGCTCTTGGCATCCGCCCTGGCGACCCGATCATTCTAAACCGCCCGATCAAAAACGGATTTTCTGACGACACTTTTTATGGAGCCTATCTCGATAATGGACTGGGCTGCTTCGTGGTTGCCGAGATCGCGAAGATTCTTGCCAGTAGTCAGCTAAAAAATATCCGTGTGTTTTATACGATTGCTACCCATGAGGAGATCGGCCGCTTTGGCGCAACTGCCATTGCGGGTGAACTCAAGCCAGATATTTTGATAGGGTCCGATGTCAACCACGACTACGATGCTGCGCCTGGGATTGGTGCCAAACGCATGAACTCCCTCGCAATGGGTAAGGGGTTTACGCTCACCAATGGTTCTATTACCAGTGAGTATCTCAACACTCTGATTGAGAAAGCCTGCCTCAAAAACGACATTCCGTATCAGATTGATTTTGCAGGCCGCGACACAGGCACCGACGCCATGGCCGCCTCGCTAGCTGGGATCGATAGTGCATCTACCTCGATTGGTTTTCCAATCCGTAACATGCACACCATTTCCGAGACTGGACACACGGCCGATGTCCTCGCCGCCATCCACGGCATGGTTGAGACGTTCAAGGCAATGGACAAGATGAACCGTGGTAAGGGACTTACGCGTGAGGATTTGAAGGGCGGTCACCCACGACTCGACATGGCAAAGGGGGTGTAATGGCGTAAGCTAAAATCGGTTCGAGGAGAACTCGGTATTTTATGTGGGGGGGATAACTCTTAGCTGCACTTGCAAGTTGGCTTGGGTCAGGCTAATAATATCCTAATGAGCAAGAAGACGTTGAGTAATTCGATGACGACTTTTCGTTTGTGTGTAACGATGGTTTTCGTGTTGATGGCATGTGCGTCGCAGGCGGCGGAGCTGAAAAAAATCGAGAACTGCACGCTAGTCAAAACCGATTGGGCTGACGGTGATAGTTTTCGGATTCAAATTCCGGAAAAGCCTACGAGCAAGGATGGCCTCGTTCATAAGGCGCGCGAGATTACGGTGCGTCTCTATGGAGCGGATTGTATTGAGTCGAAAATTAATGATGAAACAGATGGGCGGCGTGTGCGTGCGCAGAGGAGGTATTTTGGTATCAGTAAGGTGGGTAATGCGAGGGAATCTATACAGTTGGCGATCGATTACGGCACGAAAGCCACCGAGGAAACGCGCAAACTTCTCGAAAAGCCATTTACTATACACACTGCCTTTTCCGATGCACGCGGCCACCCAGATTTCAAGCGCTACTATGCTTTTGTTGTCACTGCCGATGGTAAAGACCTTGCCGCGTTGTTGGTTTCCAAAGGGCTTGCGAGGGCTTTTGGTGTTTACCGCGAGACTTATGATAAGCGGCACAGCAAGGACTACAGGGCTCAGCTTGCGGACCTGGAGCTTCAGGCAGCTAAGAATGGCAGAGGCGTTTGGCAGCATACCGATTGGAAAAGCCTGCCCGAGGAGCGCCAAGCGCAGCGCGATGATGATAGGGAAAACAAAATAGGTATCATCAAAAAACCTAATTTGCCTCTGGAAAAGATGCGTATCAATAAGGCCTCCCGTGATGAGCTGATGCAGCTGCCAGGTATAGGGAAGGCAACTGCAGATGGAATCATTGGCAACAGACCGTATAGTAAGCCGGAGGACTTACTTAAGGTGTCTGGCATTGGGAAGAAGACGATGGAGAAGCTAAAGCCGTTCCTTATTTTCCCTGAAGGTTAGGGGTTGGGGAGTGTCTACCCTCCTTACTCAACCGTAACGCTTTTTGCCAGGTTTCTTGGTTGGTCGATGGCGCAGCCACGGATTCTAGCGACGTGGTAGGCGAACAGCTGTAAGGCGGCGGCTGCGGGAACTACTGAGGTGAACTGTGGGCAGGCGGGGATCTCGATGACGTGATCGCAAGCCTTACCTGCTTCATCGTCGCCTTTGGTAATAATGCCCAAGACCGGCGCGTTTCGCGCCTTGCATTCTGCGACATTACTCAGTGACTTGTCCTGCCCTGGGCCTTGGTTAAGTAGTGCGACCACAGGCATTTTTTTATCGAGCAGAGCGATTGGTCCGTGTTTGAGCTCGGCTGAGTGATATCCCTCTGCATGGATGTAGGAAATTTCTTTTAGCTTAAGGGCACCTTCGAGTGCGACGGGAAACATATAGCCTCGGCCTATGTAGAATGCGTTATCGTAGTCAGCATAATGTTTGGCAATTTCGGCGATCTGGTCGTTGGTATTGAGCACAGCTTGTACAAGCTCGGGAAGGCGTTCGATTTCGGTCGCAATTTGGATACCTTGCTCACGTGATAGACGGTTGGCGCGTGCTAGCTTAAGCGCAATCATCAGTAGCACAGACACTTGGCTGGTGAATGCCTTGGTGGATGCAACGCTGATCTCGGGCCCCGCGTGTAGATAAATACCACGTCCCGTTTCGCGGGCGATGGTCGAGCCAACCACATTGACTAGGGCGGCCACAAGTGATCCTTTATCGACGGCTTCACGCACAGCGGCGAGGGTGTCGGCTGTTTCTCCTGATTGTGAGATGGCGAGCACCATGTCGCGGCTGCCAACGATCGGGTTGCGGTAGCGGAACTCGGCCGCCTGCTCGACTTCTGCGGGCAGTCCGGCGAAGTCTTCCACGGCATACTCACCGATCAGTCCGGCATTCATCGATGTACCGCAGCCAACAATTAATAGTCTCTGGATATCAACAATTTCGCGTGGTGATAGATTGAGGCCGGAGAGGATCGCGGTGCCACGAATGAGATCGATTCGCCCCCGCATGGTGTTTCGGATGGCTTCCGGCTGCTCGAAGATCTCCTTGAGCATGTAGTGCTCGTAGCCACCTTTCTCAGCGGCGTCCGGTGACCAGTCTATCTCCGAGGTAGCGCGGGTAACTGATCCTGAGTGTAGACTTTGGATATCCACCTTACTACCTTCAATGCGGGCGAGGTCACCATCGTCGAGGTAGATCGCCTGGCGCGTGTAGGTAATTATGGCGGAAGCATCTGATGCGACGATGGTTTCGTCTTCTCCCAGACCGATGACGATGGGTGATCCGCTGCGCGCAACGACAAGCACTCCGGGTTCATCGTTGCACATACAGGTTATGCCGTAAGTGCCATCAACTTCGTGCAGAGATTTTTTGACCGCTTCTAACAAATCTCCTTGGTAATGAGATTCAACGAGGTGGGCGAGTACTTCGGAATCAGTCTCAGATTTGAAAACATGACCATCTGCTTTGAAACGATCACGCAGGGCGTTGTGGTTCTCGATGATCCCATTGTGAACGAGCACGATGCGACCCTCATTGCCTTGATGTGGGTGTGCATTGAGCGTGGTAGGTGGGCCATGAGTCGCCCAACGGGTATGAGCAATTCCGCTGCGGGAGGAGGCAAGGGCAATTTTTTCTTCCTCAATAAGCTCTGAGAGTTCGGCTACCTTCCCGCTTTGTTTTCTAACAATAATATCATCATCTCCAGATAGCGCCATACCTGCAGAATCGTATCCTCTGTATTCGAGTTTTTTGAGTCCGCTAATGAGCACGGGCATCGCTGAGCGTTTTCCTGTGTATCCTACTATTCCACACATAATAAATGTTGATTGCTAATTTTTGGTTAATGAATTTCACTCCAAGATGTCGGTTCTGACTGTATCGTTAGGGTGAGTGATTGCGTTGGGGCAAAGTTTGCGACCGGGGTAGATTGCGGTGAGGATCCCGGTGTGGGAGCCGTCGCCGACGATAGCACCAAACTTGCGGCGGCCGGTATCGATGAGAGAATCACACACCAGACTGCGGTGGTTCGTGCCGTCGTGGCGCAGATTGGAGGTGATGGTGCCGGCGCCGAAGTTGACTTTATTGCCAATTACAGAGTCGCCCACATACGAGAGGTGGCCGACCGATGAACCGTGGCCAATGATGGAGTTTTTAATTTCTACGGCCTGACCGATGTGGCAGTCGTCGCCGATAGTGGTTGAGCCACGCAGATAGCAATTTGGCCCGATCTTGCAATTTTTACCGATCATGATGTTACCTTCGATGACCACACCGGGGAGAATTTTGGAGCCTTCACCGACGTGTATTACACCGTCTATGTGTGCAGCTGGACTGACCTCGCCTTTGTGGTCGGGCTCGGTGATTGAGGTGACGATGTCTTCGTTGATCTGGATGAATTCCCATGGGTAACGAATGAGAAATGAAGACTCGGATGCGGTGACCTCATTATTGCAGGATTTGGGGTCTGGGTTACCAGCCCATGCGAGGAGGGTGCCAGATGTGGATTTGAGAGCGATTGGTTCAATGGAAGCAGCGAGCATCTGCCAGTCCTCACTGGTGATCCAGGCATTTTCAAGCTGGTGAGCATTTTCGATCCCCTTGGCTTGTTGCTGCTGGAAATCTAACAATGTTCGCCCTGCGATTAGCTGGCTGCCGACGGGGGAGTCCTGATGCAGTGGCCAGAATGCTGTTTCTTTGGCGGGGTGAATCGTCATGGTGAAAAATTGATTAGATGCCAATGGTGTTATGGATTGTTGTGGCAATCGCATTTGCTTGTGCTTGTGCGAGCTCTGCATCGGCACACTCAGTAAGTATGCGGATTTTGCGTTCCGTGCCGGAGTAACGCACAAACACTCGGCCTTTCTCGGCGAATAATTTTGTAGCGGTTTGGATCGCCGCGTGAACTTCTGGTATAGATTTGATTGGTGGTTTTTCTGACACATCCAAGTTCAGTAGAACCTGAGGATAGGAAACCATGCAATCGGCGATCTGCGAGAGGGTGGTTTGTTTTTCACGTATCAACGAGAGTAGCATTAGAGCGCTCATGATGCCGTCGCCAGTGGTTGCGTAGTCGGAGTAAATGATGTGGCCGGAGTTTTCACCACCGAGGTTAAATCCTTTCTCGCGCATGCGCTCAAGCACTGCGCGGTCACCTACGTCAGTCGTTTCCAGAGTAATACCATCGGCAGCAAGGGCATCGCGCATTCCGAGGTTGCTCATCACAGTGGCAACTAAGGTATTGCCTTTGAGCATTCCTTTTTCCTTTAGTGCTTTTGCGCACAGGCAGAGCACGCGGTCACCATCAATGACCTGTCCATTTTCATCGCAGAAAATTACGCGGTCGGCATCGCCATCAAAACAAATGCCGACATCGGCTCGGGTTTTCTTGACCATGGCGGCGGCATTTTCAGGGTGCAGTGCGCCACAGCCCTTGTTGATATTACGGCCGTCGGGATGGATGGACATCTTGATCACCTCAGCGCCCAGTTCCTCAAAGATAAGTGGGCCTACGTGGTAGCCCGCGCCATTGGCACAATCGACTACGACTTTTAGACCTTTCAGAGAACCTGCTCCCACTGCATTTTTGGTAAACTCAATGTAGCGTCCCATGGCATCATCAATGCGGATCGCCTTGCCGAGATCCCCCTGCGGCTGGGGGAGCGCATCGGCACGAATCATCTTTTCAATATCATTTTCTAATTCATCGTTCAGCTTGAACCCATCGCGACCGAATATCTTGATGCCGTTGTCTTGGTAAGGATTGTGGGACGCAGTGAGCATGATACCTGCATCACAATTCATCGAGCGGGTTAGGTGCGCGACCGCTGGTGTTGGTGCTGGACCGGTGAGCAACACACGTGAGCCCTCCGACACCAGCCCGCTGGTGATCGCGGTTTCAAGCATGTAGCCAGAAAGTCGAGTGTCTTTACCAATCACTACTTTGTGCCTGCTTTGTCCGTCGGACTGCAGCACGCGTGCAACTGCTCGGCCTATTCGCAGGGCAACTTCGGGTGTAATAGGAAATTCGTTGGCAACGCCGCGGATGCCATCAGTTCCAAATAATGATTGATTCATAGGTTAAAAAAGCAAGTGAGCTATCATGTTAGCAGAAATAAATTGAAATGGCAAAAGTATGTTCAAAAAAAAATGAACCATTATCATTTGGCTATATGTTGTATGTATGTTTGCAAAGCTAATATCCTTTTGGTGTATTTACCGTAATCATTGGAGACATTTAGTAAGAAAGAATTAAAGCATCATGTATTAAATAGTGTTTGTTATGAAAAATTCTCTCTTAATACATACGACATGGGCGATCATTGTAGTAGTTGCTTTTATGATTGGAGTCAAAAAACCTGTGGATGAAACGCCGTCTTACTCCACGGAGAATGATACTAATTCTGGTGATCGTTATACACGACGGTCACAGCAACGGGGTGCTTCTGGCACTACCCAGGGCCGTGTGGCATCACGAGGCAGTCGTGCACTCGGCGTCCCTATGAATAGCAAGAAGATAAAGATCAACCTGACAGAAAAGGGTATCAAGTCTTTAGGGCAAATGATCCAGACGAGCAACAATCCTGTTGAACGCCGTATTGCATTTTCTAGATTACTTGAGGGATTGACTCATAAGAATGCGGTGCTGATACGTGAGCAGATCACTCACATGTCATCTAGAGCCGGTGAGTGGAGGGATTTTCATTACGCCTGGGGTCAGCTTGCTGGACAGGCTTCAGTGGAATTTGGTCAAGATAGTAAGGAAATGGACATGGCGGCGTGTTTCAGTGGCTGGGCTAGTGCGAATCCGCGTGCTGCTATGGACTGGTATGAGAGTCAACCAGATGACAGCAAAAATCGTAAGGATATCAAATGGGCGGCAGTACATGGATTATCCGACAACGATCCTATATTCGCGACGGAGTATGTGCTTAACCGTTTTGAAAATGGTGACAAAGATGCTGGGAAAATGATCAACCACGTGGCCTCTTCTCTACTGCGTGTGGGCAGTGTGATAGATGCGGCACAATGGTCAGAGAACTTACCCGAGGGTAAATTGAGAGACACAGCGGTGGGTAGGGTAGCACGTGATTATGCTGGCGATGACCCATCGAAAGCTATTGCTTGGCTGACATCTTTGCCTGAAAGTCAGGGGCAATCCAAGGGAGTGGGTGCGGTTTTTTATAGCTGGGCAAAAAGTGATCCTGAAGCTGCTGTCAGCCGAATTAATCAGATGGGAGTATCGCCAATTCGTGACACAGCGCTTGCAGGTTATGCAGGTCGTATTGTTTATCAAGATCCGGCAGCCGCAATCGATTTAGCGAATACAATTAGCAATCCGAAGTCTCGGAGTGATTCGTTGGTTCGTTACGGGCGTATCTATTTACGGCATGAACCTGAGGCTGCGACTCAGTGGTTGGCGGAAAGTGGACTTACGGCGGACCAGAAGAAGCGTATTAACTCTTCTTACAAAAGAAGGTGAGCTATACTAGTCTATCATTGCGCCTAATGAATTTCCTGCGAGAATCGTTTACAGGAACATGCCAAAAAACCAACTTTACGAGCTTAAGGAAAGACTCTCTGCGGCCATATTTGGTGCAGAAAAAGCCAGTGACTTATTGTTAACAGCATTGCTTGCACGAGGCCATGCACTGATTGAAGGTGCGCCGGGAGTCGGTAAGACATCTCTTGCGCAAACGCTTGCAAATGGTATCGGGGGCACGTTTAAACGCATTCAGTTCACACCTGATTTATTACCATCTGACATTCTGGGGTATAATATTTATAAACAACACAACGGAGAGTTCGAATTTGTGCGGGGTCCTGTGTTTGGGAATTTACTGCTTGCTGATGAAATTAACAGAACGTCGCCGCGTGTGCAGTCGGCTCTGTTAGAGTCTATGAGTGAAGGCCAGGTCACCATTGATGGCTCGACGCATGAACTGGAGAAGCCGTTCCTTGTGGTGGCGACGCAGAACATTACCTCTTCCACTGGAACATTCCCGTTACCTGAACCGCAGCTTGACCGATTTCTGTTATCTATTCCGATGTCTCTGCCCGATGCCGAGACTCAGCAATTAATTTTAGACGCTCACGCTGCTGGCAAAATTAATGGCACGTCACGTGATCCGTTGTTAGATACCGAGGAAATTATGGAGTTGCAAAAGCGCGTGTTGAGCTTGCCGATTTCAAGTAACCTAAACCATTACCTTATCAGCCTTTGCGAAACGGTGCGCCGTGCAGCGGGCGGCAGTCACACGATCTCGGTGCGTGCATCACTCGCGCTGATGCGTGCAGCGCAGGCTACGGCATTTCTTGATGGGCAAGAGGCGGTGCATCCCGATCACGTGCAGGCAGTATTTCCAAATGTACTGCGCCATCGGTTATTACCCGACGACGGAACATCCCCTGAGCCAATCATTGCCAATGCCATGAAAGAGACTCCGGTGCCTTAACCTATAATCCGATGTGGATTCTAGGAGTGTTGAGTTTGAGTAGATACGTTATCGGGAACTCGGTGATGACTCACTTGTCTGCCTGCCAGTATCCTTTTTCCCAGTGCATTCCTTGGGGTGGTATGAGATCGGCGGCTTTGGGCTGTGCGATGTGTTTAAAGTAGGTTGCAAGGGTTGTTTTTCCTGGGCGTGCATTACGCGTGTAGCGACCTTCTCCCCAATGTTTTCCGTGTGCGAGTAACTGAAAATCATTGAGTTTTCCGGCGGCGGAGAAGCTAATTTCCCCCTCAAAGACACCTTGGTATCCGCGTTTGCCATCGGCAGTTTCAAGATGAAACGTGCCGCCAATTTCACCTTGTTTAGCAACTTTGAAGTGAAAATTTTTCACCTCGGTGATTTTCCAAAGTGGAGGTTCTCCGCGAGTGCTGTCGGTGAAATGATAACGTGCGATGCGATATGCCATAGGTTTGGGTAACAAGCCTCCGCCAGATTGCATCAGTTTTTTGATCTGATTGATTTCATCATCTCTCAACCAAAGGTGGTCTACTGCAGCGAGTTTGCCGGGGATGTTTTCCTGAATATGCTGATATTTGTTGCCTGCTTCCTCAAGAGCACGGGTGGTGACCTTGATTACTCGAGCGCCATCTGGTAGTGCGCGGTGATACTTTGCGTCTACTTGCCCATGATCTGGCACCTTCGCTTGTTTGTCGGCGGCTGGTAGGCGGTTCCATTTCCCCAGTGCATCGTGCATCATTTTGAGCCGACGTTCGGGTCCGCGGTTGTTATTGAATCCTAACAGTTTTCCTCTGGCGGTAAGAACGTAATGGCCTTGCCGAGTCGAGCCACCTTTACCTTTTCGTGGTCCTTGGTTAGCAACCGAGCGAAAGAACTCGCCTTCAGCATCTTGTCGGCGGCGCTGATACCAATCGTTACATGCCACGGGAATAAATTTTTCCATGAGAAGCTTCTGCACCTCGGTATTTGAAAAGACCAACAACCTGTCGGTCACACCATTGTTTCAGGTGCAGCCAAGTGGATGGCCGTCCATCTCCCAGAGGTAAATCGGTTTTCCCGATTTGGCAGCTTCCTTGCGTGCTTGCCAGAGATTCGTGCGCCAGTTGATGCGCATCCAAGCGGATTCTTCAGCGGTTGGATTGATCGCAGCGATGAGCTGCTTTTGCGGTGCCGACCACTCAGCTTGGGCAAGCGATGCACTCGCGACACAGATAAGCAACACCAACCACTTCATGGGATTTTCAGTTAGAATGATTTGACATCATCCGATCCAGCAAACCGGTGATCGCTGCCTTTGCCAAATTCGCCGTCAGCACCATAGGTCCACATAACATAATCCTGAGTGCCGGGTTTGGCATCCGCCCACTCGGCGAGTCCAAAAGTGTGTAATCGGGTATCTGCGGTACCGTTGTTGAAGTCTGTGGTCTGGACTCGCGAATTCACCGCGATCATCATTTCTCGATTCCACGCGTCGTAGAGCTTGCCATCTTTTCTCAGCCCTGCTTCACCCGAGTTCGCTATGGTGAGTTCAAGATACTGAATCCGTTTTGGGTTGAGTCTGCTCATGTCAAAAGTGTCTCCCGTGTCACTTTCATCCCACGTAAGCTCATCATCACCGAGGAGTATGGCAAGCAGAGGGGCGGTTGAGTATAATCCACCTGGATCACCAAAAATAGTATCTTTATCATCCTTGTGTTTAGGCAGCGGTGGTCGGTTTTGCTCCATGTAATACGCTTCCATACCAATCTCGACGTTGCGCATCAGGTTAATGCAAGTCGTTTGTTTTCCTTTGAGAATGGCGCGGTTGACGACGGAGAACGTAAGCGCGGCAAGCACGGCAATGATGGCGATGACCACGAGGAGTTCTACAAGTGTGAACCCTGCGCGGCTATTTTGAGTATGGAGATGTGATTTGCTGTGCATGGCCTAAAAACGAAAGCTAGATTAAGAGTAAGTTGGAAATGGTTGGGAAGCAAACAGGAATCCGCTGGATGAGGAATCATTTCTTATGAAGTTCGCTCGTTTGTTTTTTGACACGCCAGATCGATACGGAATCGGCTTTTAGCGGCAGGTTGATGCGTTCGTTGGCAGCCACTGTAGCAAATTCTGGTTGCGAACCCCGTGCATCGATACCTCGGAGGGAGATGCGTTCAAAGACAGTGCCTTCGGGGACGAGGGCTCGTTGCTGGGGGGAAATTAATGCTGGGCTGAGTGTGCTGTTATTCTGGCTTAGGTTAAATCCGACTAATACCGTCAGCTCGGGTTTTTCAGAAATGTAGCGGGCAAAGAGGAACGTGCCGTCGTCGTGCTTCGACTCTCTGCTATCCAACCAGAGTGGTGCGGTGAGTCCACGCCGCAGTGCAGGAAGATATTTGCGAGCTTTTATGAGTGTTTGGGTGGCGTGAAAAGCATTTGATGCTTGGATTTTTTTTACCTGTCCACCGTTGTTGTTGCGAATGAATGTTAGCCGTCCTGTTTCGGTGTCTGGTCCGATTTTCCCCTGGGTGTCGTGCAGGCTATTTTCGGTGCCGTAGTAGAGGCAAGGGATACCTTCTAGGGTGAGCACCATGGCATTGGCGAGTGAGTTTCGGCGTGACGTGATGTCGTCGACGCGAAAGCGATTGATGCCGTCGTGATTCTCAATGAAAGTGATGGATTTCTGGCGTGCGTTCAGTCCGTCGGGTCCGGGTTTTGGATTATAGTATGGACGTTTTCCTTTATCAGGTCCGCTGTGTAAATCGCTCATAGCGATTTCGATACCGTTGGGGTGACCATACTTCTCACCTCCATGGCGCAGGTAGTTGCGCATAGCCCAGCACATCTGAAAATTCAGCATACCGCCGATGGAGACGTCATTGTCGTCCGTGCCGTAGGTGTATTTTCCTAATACTTCAGGCGTTTCATCGTAGGCTTCGCCAAAAAGAATCACATCCTTTGCGCGGTTGCCGATTTTTTTGCGAAGCCGCGAGGTGAAGTCTGCCCAGAACTGGTGGTGGACATGTTTGATTGTATCGATCCGTAGTCCATCGACGCCAATCTCCTCAATATAGAACGCGTAGATGCGGACAAATTCATCGACCAGTTCATTGTAGTGCTTTGCAGACGGATTGGTCCAAATATCACGCAGGCTGAAGAAATCGCACATGACTTCCTCGCCGTCGCCTTTACCCAGGCTGTCGTTGTTGAATCCCTTGCGGCCGTATGTGCTCATGCGGCCAAGTATACCAGTGAATGGGATTGTTTTTCCGAACACATTAATGGGTCCCCTAGGTTGAGTGCGATCGATATTCCATTCAGGGAATTTTGCCCACTTGGCATTGTGATGGAATCCCTCACGCTTGTAAGGTGCGATCCACTCGCTCTTACCAAAGCGATCGAACTTACCATTATGGTTAGTATCGTAATAAAAAACGGGGCCTGTGTGATTGCAGACGACGTCTTGGATGATGCGGATGCCCTTGCTGTGGGCGAGGTTTACAAGATCACGATAGTGTGCCATGCGGCCGTTGCGCCCTCTAGGGTAGGGGGTGCCGTCCATTTTGGTTGCGGACGTTAAGTGTGGATCAATATCCATAAAATCCTGTGTCCAGTATCCATGATATCCTGTTTTCCCCTTATCGGCTAAATCATAGGATGTATTCCAGACATTGCGAACAGGTGGAGTGATCCAAATTGCAGTTACGCCAAGGTTATTAAAGTAGTTGCGTTCAAGAGCGATTTCTATCCCACGAAAATCACCACCGTGGTAGCTATTGATGTCGTTTTGCTTGTGGTCGTATAAATTGGCGGCAGCACCTTTAGGTGAGTTGTTAGTTGGATCACCATCGAAAAAACGATCAGTCAGAGCGAAGTAAAACACCTCATCTTGCCAAGTTCGTTTTCCCTCAGAAAATGCGGA
Source organism: Verrucomicrobiales bacterium (assembly GCA_003527555.1). GTDB lineage: Bacteria > Verrucomicrobiota > Verrucomicrobiia > Verrucomicrobiales > Akkermansiaceae > Oceaniferula. The sequence continues at coordinate 16,352 of DPWT01000255.1, forward strand.
GATGGAGCACGTGAGCGATAAGCAGAGGCATAACAACAAATACATAACAGAGGTATACACTAGCAAGGGGGGAGGCGTTACACAAAAAACCGACCTGCTGAATGGTTTGAGTGTGAACTATTTCATAATACCACCATAGGTTTTGGGGTAGAGCGTTGGTTCAATTGTAGGTTATGGTTGAGCGACTGCCAGTGGGATGTCCCACGCAGTGAGCCAGCGGTGGCCAGTTTTTTTATAACCCATTTTCAACATGTCCTTCTCCATGTCAGGGAAGTGGGCGGCGCCGTAAAAGATGCCTATTTTCTTTTTGCCGGCGCCTACTTGCTGGTTGAGCACCTTGAGGCAGGCTTTGTTACGGTCGCCAATGATGACGCTCTTACCCATCATGCCAGCCATCTGATCGGCAGCGCCACCGAGGGTATCAACGAGTTCCAGCTTGATGCCATTGGCATTGCCGCTGAGCACCGCAGTGAGCAGCTTTTGCATGTCGGGTTGTTTGACAGCGGTTCCATTTTTTTGTGCGTTCGCCTGATTTTGTATGACAAATCCCAGTAGGGACTCACTTTTTTCCGTTTGGAGTCGTTCAAATTCCTGGAGCGATAAATCAGCGTGGACGAAGTTCTTCGCAGTGTAGTCGATACCGTCCTTCTGACTTTGAAGTTTGAGTAGCTTGCTAACCATGCCGTAAACATTGCCAAGCATTGCTATCATGGGGTCTTTGGGCTTAGTTTTAGTATCTTTCGCCTTGCCGGCATTTATTTTGTCGCCGCCAATCATTTCAAACAGCAGGGCATCGTAGTTTTTAAACTCCTTGTTGAGCTGTGTGTAATACTCCGCATCGGCAATATGAATGGCGCCGATCAGATCCACGGAAATACCGTCCTTGATGTAGCTGGTTACACTGGTCTGGAGGCGTACGTTCTTGTTATCGCGGTCGACGCGGATGAACTCAGTGGCTTTGTCAATCTTGGCAGTGGC
>DPWT01000006.1 GCA_003527555.1 Verrucomicrobiales bacterium
CAACAAATAGTGAGGTGAGGTCCATTTTCAATTACTGTTCGAAAGAACAGTAATTGAAAATGGCGTGATTGGTCAACCTTTGATTGATATTCACAATTTAATATCTGGGAATCAGCAGGCGGCGACCAATCTTTAAATTAGTTCCTTTTATACCATTGGCGCGCTGAATGGCAGTAACTGTGGTGTTATATTTTCTTGAGAGGGCCCACAGTGTATCGCCTTTTTTGATGGTGTGACGAATGGGAGCCTTGCGCTTTGGCTTAACCGTGACGGTAGGTTTGGGTTTCGGACGAGGCGTATTAGCCAAAGACGTTCCGCGCGGTGGGTTGGGGCGGTTGTTGGTTACAGTTGGTTTGGGAACAGGGGTTGTATTGGATGCCACGCTGTTGATATCGATGATTGAACTCTTACGCCACCAGCTACCCTTACGTTGATCATCTGCCCAGCGCTCAACATAGTTACCTTGGGTGTCAAATGGTCCCACGCCTGGATTGTAGCCACGGTTTACCTTATTTTCAGAAACAAAATTACCACCGCTACCGCAGCTCGCAATTAATAGAGCGAGAGGTGTAGTAAGAAGAGCAAGTAGGCAGAGGGATCGGATGCTTTCTGACATGCAAACTAGTATGCTGATTGCAGAGAGAGAGACAAGGGGGAAGAGAAACGATTCGCCTATTTAACAATATTATTTTTCTAAATTATCCACGCGCTATGTAGCAGGTATCTGCAAAGGCACGAAAAATTCACAGGTTTTGTATCACAGGTATTTACATTATTCGATGTTACTATCTGGTAATGAGAGAGTTATTGTATTAGGTGGAGTCTGTGATGATCTGCTATATTAGTGGGAGAAGGCGGGAAGACCGTTAGCTTTCATCGGAGCAGTAGACCAATGTGTCAGTTACTTTCCGTGTATCCACTCTGCTTTCAGCTCGGGCCAGAGTAGTGCAGACGACAATACAATCAATCCAGCGGCTATTATCGCGACAGTTTCCGCGCCTAGATTACCTGCTATGATAAAGGCGAAGATAGGTGCAGCTGTGCCGCGAACCCCTGTTAGATAGGTGTGTACGCTCATGTATTCGCCGACGTGATCTTCGTGAGCGAATTTAGTTACCCATAAACTCCAGAGGATATTGCCTCCTGATCGCCCGATACCATGAAGTGCGATGCCTATACAGAGTGAAAGGTAGTTCCCTCCCAGGAAATAGACGAGAATACCTGCTAGAAAGAACACATTTGTAATGACTCTAACGCGGTAGAAAGGCATTTTATCAAAGACCATTCCCCAAGGTATGACAAAAATGACAAAAATTAGCATCGGTATGGTACTGGTGACAAATGCCGCTTTTGATGGATTGAGTTCAAAGCCATATGTTGGATTACTGATAAATTCTACAAAAAGTGAGAAGCAGAGTAAGTTACCCATACCTAATAAGAACCAACATCCGAGTAGCTTGCGGAATGCTTTGTCTTGGTGAACGTGTTGAAAAGCATCAAAGAGATGGAGTCTGTCTGTTTTTCGTAACCGAACTTTTGCCATCACCATACCACAACCTGCCATTATTAGGCACGCCATGGAATAACCCCAGAAGATTACATGGAAATTCTGTTCCTGGCCTGCGAGCCAGTTTCCAAGTATCACGCCCATCAAAGCACCGGTGGATGCTCTTACGACTCCGCTGACAGCAAATAATTGGCCGCGTGTTTTGTTTGTATAATGTTTTCGGTAAATCTGTGCAATGAGAGGGGCGCCCAGCGTGAGCATCACGGCTGCGAGGCAAACCCCGATCAAGTAAACTTGTGCAGATGCTCCAGACATTGCGGCTAGTGAGAACCCAACTGCGGCTAATATCCATATGAGCACCAGCGCAGTATTAACAGTACAGCCGACTCTCCTGACCATCTGGACTGTAAAAAGACTGAGTAATAATCCCAAACTTGCGGCAGCTGCAATTGCCATCTTCATCCACATTGGGACATCAAAAATAGTTACTGCCACATACATGGCAAAAGTCGATCCCGCTGTCTCAATCAAGCCTTGTGGTACGGCTCGGACCAATTCCAGCCTGAAGGTGCTTTGCTGTTGCTTGATATCATGCTTTGTTCCCGCCATGCATCGGCAGAAAGAAGCGTATCGGCCACTCTGGCACAAGTGGAATTCTTGGGCTTTTATCTCCCTATAATCACAACGATGTTCGCTCTTGCTTCTTTGCTCTTTGCCCTTATCTCTAAATACCATGTCATACGAATCAGACGAACTTCTCAGCGAATACCTGTTAATGCATTACGGTACTGATGAGCAACTAATGCCTTGGGGGTTCGGCCCCAAAGATGCTGTCGGGTTCCCGGTTCGGACCGTAGAGTATTTCCCCACAAGAAAATGTGATCGTGCGCTTGATCTTGGCTGTGCCGTGGGGCGCTCGAGTTTTGAGCTTAGCAAGTCGTCAGCTCATGTGACTGGAATTGATTTCTCGGCAAACTTCATTGCTGCGGCTGATTCGCTGCGTAACAGCGGATCGATTGATTATTCGCTACGTGAAACTGGAAACCAATCTACGCTCGCTAAGGCGGTTGTACCAGATGGCGCTCGTCCTGATAATTGTAAGTTTTTGTGTGGTGATGCCATGAATCTGCCTAACGATCTAGGTGATTTTGACCGTGTGCATGCCGCTAACTTAGTCTGCCGTCTTCCCGAACCAGAAAGACTGCTGCGCAGGTTGCCTGAATTGGTCAAATGCGGTGGTCACCTTGTGCTTGCAACTCCTTGTACGTGGCTTGATGCCTTTACGCCGCCATCCAATCAGCCCGACGAGGACACCTTTGAATGGCTCAAAAAGCAGATTGGTGAATCATTTGAGCTTATTTCTCAGCAAAACGAGCCGTTTTTAATTCGTGAAACTGCCCGGAAATATCAGTGGACGGTTTCATTAGTAACATTGTGGCAGCGCCACGACTGACAAGACAAAGCTTGACTAGCAAAGTGAACTGGTTTAACCATCCTCGGGTAAATTTTATCTGAGATTCACGATTGGTTATGGCGACACAGCCGGCCTAATAGATAGTACTCATTACACACACTAAAATTCAAATTTATGTATCGCATTCCATTCGACCGCGTTAACTGGACTACCAGTATTTTTCTAATCTCCACTGCTTTGATAGCATTGATCGGCGTTCCAATTTACTTGGTAAACTTCGGTATCGACTGGTTTCAGTTTGGTATGTTTTTCTTTTATGCCACGGCCACTACAATGAGTATTACTCTTGGTTATCACCGTTTGTTTTCCCACCTTTCTTTTAAGGCAAAACGACCTGTCAAATTCTTCACGCTCGTCTTTGGTGCCTGTGCATTCGAAAACTCATGTCTCGATTGGTCCGCTGACCATCGTTTGCACCACAAGCATGTAGATCACGATGACGATCCCTATGACATTTCTAAAGGTTTCATGTGGGCGCACATTGGTTGGCTTATGTTCAAGCTTAAGCCAGAGCCACCCATGAACAATGTCAATGATCTCAAAAAAGATAAACTTGTCATGTGGCAATACAAGTATGTGCACTGGATTGGATTGTTCGTTGGTCTGATGCTTCCGGCAGCAATTGCTTACTTGGTGAATCCTGTCTGGCATTATGCACTTGGCGGATTCCTCCTCGCCGGGATCCTTCGTGTAGTCGTTGTTCAACATTGTACATTTTTTATTAACTCGCTCTGCCACACCATCGGCAGGCGTCCTTACAACACAGATAACACTGCACGTGACTCTGCCATCATGGCTATATTTACCTGCGGCGAGGGCTACCACAATTACCATCACGCATTTCAGCATGATTATCGCAACGGCGTTAAGCCATGGCAGTTTGATCCTACCAAGTGGATGATTTGGTTATTATCGAAGATTGGTATGGCCAGCAATCTGCGCAAGGTTTCCGACGAAAAAATTCTTCTTGCAGAAATGCGTGAGGCACGCCGTCAGGCGGACAAGATGGTAGCCATGGAGCCCGAAACACCACTGTGTGACAAAGCGACTGAGCTATTCCACAACTTTTCTACCCGATTAAGTGATAGTTACCAAGAGCTTGAGCAAGCGATCTCTGACAAGGTTGAAGTTTCTCGTAAGGCTATGGCTCAGTGGCAAAAGGAGACACGCGAATTGGTAAAGCACATCTCGTTCATGCGCCGACAGGCAAAAACGTCTGCATAGCAAGTTCAGTGGTTGTTTTCGACGTTGTCAGTGGCTTCCAACCAGTGTATGGACAGGAGCATTTACAGCTACGATCATATGTTTATCCAACCCCAGATTATACTGAAATCAATCACCGCGCTATTTATGATCAGCTTATCGGCTGGCCTAGTTTCCTGTGGCGGCCAGGGTGCTGATATAGTTTCCGAGCCTGTAAAAGCATCAAGTGCCTCTGATACAACGTCCACAGTGAGAAAAGCGGTTGACCCGATTATCTTTTTTCGTATGCCTCAAGACGATCATCTTCCGTCAGATGACCAGCTCAAACAGGGCGCAGCTTCATCGATTGGGAAGGTAACAACTGCTCCGCTGATTGAGCCAACGAATGGTCCAAGCACGACCATAAAACCTCCTAATTCATCGACTGAGGGCGGCCGGCTTAATCCCAGTGACTAGCTCCGAACATGCTAGAATAGCTTCAGTATCGTAATCTCACAGCCCAATTTGATCCGTGGCACATACCTAAAAAGGATGCGTGAGCTCTGTGTGAAAGGTAGTAAACGCGGGTGTTATGAGAATGTGATACAACATTGTAGCCATAGTAGTTGTGGGTATTAGCGCAGCTGGGTGAGCCATACCTGCGATGGCCATAATAGTATCGGTGCGCCGAGTTGCTTACACGGTTTTTGAGCTTTTTGGCACGCGCTGAGTTGCGATCCATTTCGCGTTTCTCCCACGGCGGTATGAATCTCTCTTTTTGTATTTTTGCCGCAGATTTTTTCACGGCTTTTCCCTCAGCGTTATACCAAATTTCCTGTTCAACTGCTAGAAGAGCAGAGGTGAGGGAAGTCAGAGATAGAAGAAGGAGCAATATTTTCATAGTCATATAGAGTAATATACCTGAATTTGACGTGCTAGTATGCACATGCATGCAGAAATAATCGTCAATCTGTCTATTTGGTATTTGGTATTTTGCAATTGGAACACTAAAAACCTCATGTGCGTCAGCCTAAGAAATTCAAAGCCTATCCATTTGATTACCATCAAGAAATTGAGGTGAAAATCATCAATCTCAGTAATCTTGGGGTGGGTATAGCACGAGTGCAGATAGATGACGCGATGATGAATTTGCATCAATCTGCTGAGGATAAAACAAAGAATGATGGGTGGGTAGTATTTGTTCCTCATACGCTGCCAGGCGAAAAGGTGCTCGCGCGTATCTTTCGTAACGATAAGTCACACAGCCAGGCAGATCTCATAAAAGTAATTGAGCCATCACCGGATCGACTCGATCCCGCCTGTGAATTATTTGGTAAATGTGGTGGCTGCCAGTATCAACATCTTTCATACGAGAAACAACTTGCATGGAAAACACGCCAGGTCGAAGAGCTGCTGCAACACATGGTCGGTATCGAGGCAAGTGTTTCTTCCGCTATCCCCTCACCCAAGCAATGGGGCTATCGATCGAAGATTACTCCGCATTTCAAGAGGCCGCGCGATGGTAAGATTGGCGATATAGGGTTTCTGTTAGCGGGGCAAAGATCTCATCTAGTTGATGTAGTGAAATGCCCGATTGCTATGGATGAAATCAACGAGATGATGCCGCGTATTCGCGAAGAAACTCGTGCCAATGCTAAAGCCTACAAAAAAGATGCCACGCTTCTGCTGCGCGCCACTCAAGGACGTGTCGAGACTAATCACCGCACCCCCATTTCTGAAACTGTAAGCACCGACGCAGGGGATATTACTTTTCACTTTCTCGCCGGTGATTTTTTTCAAAACAATCCATTTATTCTTCCTGCTTTTACGGGTTACGTTGCTGATCAAGCGTCCGCAGGTGGTGCGAAGTATCTTGTTGATGCTTACTGTGGTTCTGGTTTGTTTTCGCTTTGCCTTGCACATAAGTTTAAAAAAGTTGCAGGCGTAGAAGTTAGTGAGACCGCTGCCGACTGGGCACGTCGTAATGCCGAGCTTAACAAGATAAGTAATGCCACCTTCCTCGCTTCCAGTGCCGAAGCGATCTTTGCTGACATCGCCTTTTCGGCTGACGAGACAGCGGTGGTTATTGACCCGCCACGTAAGGGTTGTAATGAAGAATTTCTCAATCAGCTTTTCACCTTTGGCCCTAGCAGAGTAGTTTATGTATCATGTAACCCCGCAACACAGATGCGTGATCTTCAAGCGTTTCTAACGGCGGGCTATAAAATTAGCGCGGTGCAGCCATTTGACCTTTTCCCTCAGACAAGACATCTTGAGTGTGTTATGGTTTTACAAAAAATTAAACCATCATGATTAGATGGTTGCTACGTGCTTTGCTAAATGCTAACAAAAAAAGCATGACATCAAAAATTTGCCTGTTGCTAATGCTGTTTTGTCTTTTTGGGCAAAATGCTTCCTCAATTATGCAGCGTGGAGAATACCCGTGGAATGTTAAGCTGAGAAGTCACTATGACCTTGAGATGGAGAACACGCTGCAGACGGTGCCTTGGCTGCTAAATCTTGGTCCCACCGGAATCCGTGCAAGAATCTATCCAGAAAAAGCAAATCAGCTCGCCGTCAAATATGTGTTTCAGGATAAACAATCGCCAGCTAAAGGGTTGATCCAGATCGGTGATATTATCGTTGGTGCAAACGGTAAAAAGTTTAAAACCTCGCATCGCTTTGGACGAAACCTCAGGGGCGGTGGTGGCTGGGACGGGCCGATGATGGAGCTGGCAGCTCATCTCGAGGATAGCCAGGGAAGTGATGGCAAACTGAATCTCATAGTCTGGCCATTAGGGCTTAAGAGTGATGAAAAAACAGTCACTATACCGCTCAGAGTAGTGGGGAGATTTGCCGATACTTTCCCTTACAATTGTAAGCGCTCGGATATGATGTTGGAAGAGCTATGCGATTTCATCGTTACCGACTACAAATCCAGTAACTGGAAAAAGCCGAACTCTTTTTATGGCGGTCCGCACGGGGTGGCGCATCAGATGCTTGCATTGATGGCTAGTGGAAAATCCAAGTATGATCGTATCATCAAGGACAATATCAAGAGCTACTATAATTTGCGTTATAACCCGGCTGGCGGAGGCTTCCAAACTTGGAGGTGGGGTTTCGAGGGTATTGTTATGGGCGAGTATTACCTCTTGCACAAAGACCGCAAACTTTTGCCTGCTATTAAGTCACTAACAGAATGTATGCCGCTGGGGTCCCGAAACAGTAACGGTATTTACACTCACCGATCCGAACTTAACTTGAGGCTTACTGGCAAAAAACCCTACGCATCTATTGCCGCTATTTCTGGGTTGCAAATGATTGCCATGAGCCTGTTTGATAAAGCTGGATTACCTTATGACAAAACACTCTATCAGAATATCCATCAGCATTACCTGAATAGCGCGACACCGGATACAGCACAAATTGCTTACGCTTTTAATTCTGCTGATCGGTTCAATAACCCGAAAATCACCCACCGTCATGCTATCCTCAAGCTGAAAGATAAAAACAAAGGCGGCAGCAGCAAGGGAGTAGGCTATTTACTACCCAATGGGATGCAGGACATCGGCGAATATGAGGTCTTTTGGCCAACCAAAAAAGATCCAAGATGGAAACCTCTCGATTGGCTTGAGAAAGAGAGAGCTACCAATCTCGTTACTCAACTTAAGGAGAAGGGGACACTTAGGGTCGATCGTAATCACCCAGACTACAAACAAGCGCCTGAACCTAAAAAGCCATATAAAACAACTCGCAGCGGCGGTCACTTAGCACCTGTCGGGATGGGTGCACTTGCACATCTGATCCGCAGCAATAGTACAGATTCTTGGAAATACCTTGGGATGCACTTGGCGAACACATGCGCCATAGCCCCTGGAAATTCTTTCGATGGTCACGCATCTTCGCATCTTGCAGGCTTTTGGAGCATCCTAGGTGCGGCACAATCTAATGATGCTAAGCTGAAACGCGCCTACCTCGACTACATGAAGACCTTCATTATTTTGTCAGAAACTCACAATGGCGGATTGATCCTTCAACCATGGGGACGTGACCGTCCAAACTGCAACTCAGATTGCTCACACGGACCACGCCCGCTAACAACCGCCACTGGTGCCATTGTTCTGGCATTGGCTAAAAAACGCCTCCAAGTGACAGGTGCCGGGACATCAGGATATGTGAGTAATTCTGCACCCAAAAGAGGTCTCGATAGCCTGCGTAGAAAGGCACGCCCACTCCCCGATGAACGCCGTGCTCTTCTGGACAAAGGACTGCTCAAAGCGCTTGCCGAACTCAGTCACGCCGATGAGTTGAAACCAAAACCAATCAGTCTATCAAAGGCACGCAGTAAGGTCTGGTTGGCAAAAGTAGAAGGTGATACCAAACTGACTTTTCAGGCAACCGTGGGAGACAAACAAGCTGCTTTTGATTTTACAGATCTAACACCCAAAGATCACGCCGCACTCGCACAGCTGGTGGCATCCTATCGCCCCGAGGATGAAATGGCACTTGTATCCGCCGGAATTTACAGCGAGGTCATAGGAAATACGAAGAGAGCGGATGCCTATTACTTGAAGGCAGGCTCAGATGTGAAAGAAAAAATTGACAAGCTGTTTGAGTAGAAAATTGAACACTGTGCGTGTGTCATGCTAACAAAGCATCTAATGGACTTCTCGCCATAATGGTAACGGCACTCATGATATGGGTTAGATCTCTGTCGTTTTCAGGTTGAAATACCCAAGAGCCTCCGAGGTCGTTTATAGCTCTATACCCACATTAGCTGATCAATAAAAATCTATATCCTTGATTCTAAGTCTCAATTCCTCGTTGACTCTGAACCTCAGGCATACAGCCAACGAATAAAACAAACCGCTACGAATTAAGGTTGGAAAGATAACCAAATCTCATGCCAGAATTAAACTCCCCATTCAGCCAGCGCCTTGGTCAGGGCAGGGGACTTTTTAACTCGGAGTGTTTCACCGGCTTCGATGGTTGCGCGCTTGCCTGATCCTGATTGGAAGTGGATTTCGACCGAGGTTTCACCGGGGTGTTCTACGAGTATCTTACGGATTTTCTCCAGATCTTGCTCCGAGTGACGAGATAGCCATAGACCGATCTGCACGGCGCCGTCCTTGGCTGCCTTACGAACTTTAAGCTCCTTGATTTCAGAGCCAGTAAGTCGAAGTGTCTCGGTGCGATCATCAACTTGGACATTAGCTTTGAACCGGATGACGCTACCAGACATTAGCAGGCCGGCATCGCGTGCAGGCACGTAACTTTCTTGCCAGCATACAACCTCACAACTGCCGGTGAAGTCCTCAATGTGTAGAACACCAAAGTATTTTCCCGCGCGTGTCGTCTTGTGCTCAACGTGGCGGATCATGCCTGCGAACGGGTATCGGGCACGTTTGTTTTTGGTATCAAGGTCGTCCATCAGACCAATTTTCTCAAAACGATCAGAATCAATGACTCCTCTGTATTTATCCAATGGGTGACCGCTGGTGTAACAACCTAATAGCTCTTTTTCATTAGCGAGCTTTTCATCCTTAGTCCACTCCTCAATTTCTGCAACCATGGTGCCATTGTCCTGCGCTGGAGAGGCGCCGGCGAAGTCCATGGTGTCGAATAGTGAGACCTGTCCTTGAGCGCGGTCGCGTTGGGCCGAGCTGGCGGATGCAACTACTTGTTCAACCCTCCCGTACATGGAGGCCCGTGGCTCGCTGGCCCAGTCTAGCGCACCAGCTTTTACAAGATTCTCTAAGATGCGTTTGTTAACACTCTTGGAGTCCAGCCGGTTAGAAAAATCTTCTAAGCTCTCATACGGGCCGTTTGCATCGCGGTCGGCAATAGCGGTGGCCATGGCTCCCTCACCAACGTTTTTAATGGCGGCGAGTCCGTAGCGAATAGCCAGTTTTCCAGAGGGTGTTTTTTCGGGGGCGAATTTAAGCTGTGAGCGATTGATGTCAGGCGGCAACATTTCAATTTCCATCCGATTGCATTCCGAAATAAAGATACCTATCTTATCCGTGTTGGTGAGCTCATTGGACAGCAGGCCACAGAGAAACTCCACTGGGTGGTTTGCTTTGAGGTAAGCGGTCCAGTAGGAAATGTGGCCATAACAAGCGGAGTGGGATTTGTTGAATCCGTATCCGGCAAAGCCAGCAATTTTGTCGAAGATCTGGTTCGCAAGTGGGGTGGCGATGTTGTTGGTAGCCTTGGCTCCCTCTACAAAAATCTCGCGCTGCTTTGCCATTTCCTCAGGCTTTTTCTTACCCATAGCACGTCGCAAAATATCAGCACCTCCGAGAGTGTATCCGGCAAGCATCTTGGCGGCATTTTGCACCTGCTCCTGGTATATCATCACGCCGTAGGTGTCGCCACAGATCTCCTCCAATAATGGGTGCTCGTATTTGACTGGTTTGATTCCTTTTTTTACTTCGATCATCTGATCGATGAAGTCCATCGCACCCGGACGGTAGAGTGCGAGCAGATCGATGATATCTTCAATTTTTGAGATACCATATTTTTTACAGGTTTCTACCATGCCACCGGATTCAAGCTGGAACACACCCATCGTTTCACCGCGGTTGAGCAGTGCGAGCGTCGGTTCGTCATCAAGTGGCACTGTATTGATATCAAAGTCAGGCGTGTGTTTGCGGATATGATTTTCTGCATCCTGGATGACGGTCATGTTTTTCAGACCCAGGAAGTCCATTTTAAGCAGGCCCAACTCGGTGATGGCACCCATATCGCACTGGGTCACCACCTCACCCTCGTTACCTCGAGTTAGTGCACAGTGCTCGTCGAGTGGGCGATCACCTATGACAACGCCCGCGGCGTGCACACCGGTGTTTCGATTGAGACCTTCTAATTTTAGGGCATAATTCCACAGGTCCTGCCAAGTGCTTGAGTTCTCGATGACTTCGCGTAGTTCCGCTTTTTCGTCATATTCGGACTTAAGTTTTACGCCCGGTTTTGCTTCGATCATCTTCGCGAGCATGTCGGCATCGCCATAGGAAATACCCATGACGCGCGCGACGTCACGGATCACACTTTTGGCACCCAAGGTGCCGTAGGTAACGATGTGAGACACCGAACGCTCACCATATTTTTGGCGCACGTAGTCGATCACCTCGGGTCGGCGAGACTGGCAGAAATCGATATCAACATCCGGCGGGCTAACACGCTCCGGGTTGAGAAATCGCTCAAACAGTAGGCCGAAGCGTATCGGGCAGATGTCGGTGATACCCATGGTGTAGGCGACGAGTGATCCGGCAGCGGATCCACGGCCGGGTCCAACGGGGATATCGTTATCACGTCCCCACTGGATGAAGTCTGCGGTAATTAGGAAGTAGGATGCAAAGCCGAGGTCATTGATGGTCTTGATTTCGTAGTCTAGACGGTCATCGAGGGTTTTCCTGATGTCAGCCTCGTTACACTCGTGCATCTCGCAGAGGTAGTCGAGTTCGCGTTTGCCGTAGCGCTTTTCCAGGCCATCAAAACAGATCTTATGAAAATACTCCTCACGGGGTGTGCCATCCGGTGAATCAAATTGTGGGTATTTCTCTGAGCTTGTGGGATCAAGCACCAGCTCGACATTACACTTTTCCGCGATTTCTAGCGTGTTATCACAAGCACCGGGAAAATCGGCGAACAAGCTACGCATTTCCTCAGGTGTTTTGAAATAGTGATCAGCCGGGTAGCTTTTACGGTTTTCGTCTAACAGCAAACGGCCTTCTCCAATACAAATAAGAACGTCGTGTGCTTCGTGGTCGTCCTTGTTAAGAAAATGCACATCATTTGTTGCGACAAGTTTAAGCCCAAGTTCCTGGGAAAATTCTTTAAGTGTGTTGTTGATGGTCTGCTGGATCTCGAGTCTTTGGTCGTTGAGCTCCAGGTAGAAGTCATCTTTGCCAAATAGGTTTGCGAGTTGCTCGACCTCCGCGCGTGCGGCATCGAGATCATTTAGATGAAACCACTCGGCGACGGCACCGTTGGTGCAGCCGCTCAGGCAGATTAGGCCTTCGGAATATTCTCCCAACAACTCACGATCCACTCGTGGTTCGCCAAGCCATTCGCCATCGAGGTGACCAACTGAAACGAGTTTTACTAGGTTTTTATAGCCAGTTTCATTTTTGGCTAGTAACGTGAGATGTGTAGAATTTTTTCTGCCTGGAACTTCTTTCTTGTCTTGGATACTCGCTGGCGCGAGAAAAATTTCACAACCTAAAATGGGTTTGATGCCAGCTTTGTGGGCATTCTGGTAGAATTCGATGGAGCCAAATAGGTTTCCATGATCGGTAAGTGCCACGGCGGGCATGTCTAGCTCGGCGGCACGAGCACATAGCTCTTTGGTACGGATGGTAGAGTCCAGCGTTGAGTAGGAGCTATGAACGTGCAGGTGAACGAAGGAATCCGACATGGGCACGCCATTGTATGAATCCTAAGCGGGTTGGCAACTACAAGTCATCAGCGTAATACATTTCTTGGGGAAGATGCTATCAGAGCACTAGATAATATATACTGAGGATAATGTTTTCGTTACATCGAAAACACA
>DPWT01000008.1 GCA_003527555.1 Verrucomicrobiales bacterium
CCAACACTACAAACATTCTACCAAGAAAAGGTAGTTCCTGAGCTTACCAAAGAGCAGGGATACAAGAATCCGCACCAGGTGCCGCTCCTGGAAAAAATTGTTGTTACCACGCACGTGGGCAACGCAGGTGACCGCAAGCAAGCTGTTGAGGATGCCGTCGAAGAAATCTCACGTATCACCGGCCAGAAGCCAAGCATCTCTTACGCCCGTAAATCTGTGGCCAGTTTCAAGGTCCGTGAGGGTGAAGCCGTTGGTGCTCGTGTCACTCTGCGAGGCAACCACATGTGGGAATTCCTCGATCGCTTCATTAACATCACCGCTCCTAACATTCGTGATTTCCGTGGAATCACGCCTAAGAGCTTTGACGGTCGCGGTAACTACGCTCTCGGTATTAACGATCAATCTATTTTCCCTGAAGTGGAACTCGACAAAATCAAACGCCAGCTTGGGTTTGATCTCATCTTTGTCACATCTGCTAACACAGATGACGAAGGTCGCGCGCTTCTCAAAGCACTCGGTATGCCGTTCCGTGAGAACAAGAAGGCCGACGATGCTGCCTAATTCACAAACACATTTCAACCATCTAACTATTTACAAGCACTATGGCAGTTTTAAGTGATCCCATTTCCGATTTTCTCACCCGCCTGAAGAACGCATCACGCGCAGGCAACGAGACTTTTACCGCACCTCATTCAAAGATCAAAGAGGCAATCGCTCAGATCCTTCAAGATGAGGGTTATATCTGGAACTATGAGGTGGATACCACCGGAAAGTTCAGTGAGATTAAGGTGAAGGTCAAATATTCAGACAGCGGCACTGCCGTTCTTACAGATCTAAAGCGTATTTCCAAACCAGGAATCCGCCGTTACGTCGGTGCGGGTGAAATCCCGCGTGTCCTCAATGGCCTCGGTATCTCCATCGTTTCCACGTCCAAGGGGCTGAAGACCGGTGCAGCTGCACGTAGGGAGAAACTTGGCGGCGAAGTACTCGCTTTCGTGTGGTAAAACCACGCAATTTCAAACCATCTAACCAAAGGAGGATAATACCATGTCACGTATTGGATTAAAAACAATCACCCTGCCCGAGAAAGTCAGCGTCAAGTCTGATGCCGCGGGCACCGTCACCGTCGAAGGCCCTAAGGGCAAACTCGAGTGGACCATGCCGGAAGGCATTACACTTGAGGAAGATGACGGAACCGTCACCGTGAAGCGTGCTTCCGAGCACCGCCGGTTCAAGGCACTTCACGGCACAGCCCGCAGCCTAATCAGCAACATGATTGAGGGTGTCAGCAATGGCTTCACCAAGCAACTGGAAATCCAGGGGGTTGGTTTCCGTGCTGCTGTTAAGGGGAAGAACCTAGATCTCAGCCTCGGCAAGAGTCACCCGATTCTTCACCCTATTCCTGAAGGCCTCACTGTCACTGTTGATAGCAACACCAACATCAAGGTGGAGGGAATCAACAAGCAGGTCGTCGGTCAGTTTGCCGCCGAAGTTCGCCGTTACTATCCACCTGAGCCATTTAAGGGCAAGGGAGTTCGCTACGTTGGCGAGCGGGTCCGCCGTAAAGCTGGTAAGAGCGTCCAGTAATCGCTTCACCGAATATCATTTATAATATACTAACTACTTTAGCACAATGAGCACTCTTAACCGAAAGAAAGTTCGCCAGCGTATTCACCGCCGTATTCGTAAGAAGGTGGCTGGCACTAACGCATGCCCACGCCTCGCCGTGAACTACAGCAACCAACATATTTATGCTCAGGTGATTGATGACACAGCAGGTAACACCCTCTGTGCTGCATCTAGCCTAGACAAAGGTGTTGAAAACGCCGCATCAAACCAATCCACTGCCGAGAAAGTAGGTGAACTTGTTGCCAAGCGCGCCAAGGAAGCCAAGATCGAGAAAGTGGTATTCGACCGCGGTGGTCACCTCTACCACGGTAAAATCAAAGCACTCGCTGATGCCGCACGCAAGGCAGGTCTTCAATTCTAATCACTCACGCATTTTATATCATGTCTGATAATCCAACAGAAAACAACACTCCCGAGGAGAAGCCTGCAGAAACTCCTGCACCAGCTGCTGAAGCTCCTGCTACTGACGCACCCGCTGCCGAGGCTCCAAAAACTGACGCTCCCGCAGCAGCAGCCGAGACTAGACCACAAGACGGTAATCGTGGTGGTCGCGATGGCCGTGGTGGTGGTCGTGGTGGCCGCCGTGGTGGCAGAGGTCAGCGCCAAGCACCTCCCAAGCCAATGACCGAGGATGGTAAGGAATTGACTGAAAAAGTCGTCTTCATCAACCGTTGTGCCACAGCAACCAAAGGTGGACGTCGCTTCAGTTTCTCCGCCTTGATGGTTTCTGGTGATAAGGAAGGCCGCGTAGGTGTCGGATTCGGCAAAGCTAAAGAAGTTGCCGAGTGTATTCGCAAGGGGAGTGATGACGCGAAGCGTTCATTGGTCCGCATGAAAATCGTCAACGGCACCATCCCGCACGAAGTGCAGGCTGAGCACGGTGGCGGTGTGGTTCTCCTCAAGCCTGCGAGCCCCGGAACGGGTATTATCGCGGGTGGTGGTGTTCGCGCCGTTTGTGAGGCTGTTGGTATTACTGACGTCCTTGGTAAGAGCCTTGGATCAAACAACCATGCCAATGTAGTGAAAGCGACTATGAAGGCCCTTTCAGAGCTGCGCACCCGTGAGGAAGTTCTCGCAAGCCGCGGCAAGAAAGTCAAAGAGTCGCTCTAGACTTAAACTCCCAGTTCCAACAACCAAAAACTAAATTTAGAAATGAACTTACATTCTCTCAAACCAAACCGCGGAGCTAAGCACCGTGTGAAACGTCTCGGCTGTGGTGAAAGCTCCGGCTTAGGCAAGACATCAGGTCGTGGTCACAAAGGTCAGAAGTCCCGCTCAGGCGGTGGCGTTCGCCCCGGCTTCGAGGGTGGCCAGATGCCACTTCACCGTCGTCTTCCCAAGCGAGGATTCAACAATATCCGATTCCAAGATAAGATTGCCGTGGTCAATGTTTCCTCTATCAATGAGCGATTTGAAGATGGTGACACAGTCAACATGGAGACCCTCAAGAAGGCACGCCTTGTTAAGGGAACATATGATGCGGTAAAATTATTAGGCAACGGTAGCATCGAGAAAAAGCTTACCGTGGAGGGCTGCAAGGTCAGCACATCTGCAAAAGAGAAAATCGAAAAGGCTGGGGGAACCATCACGGAAGCTGAGAAATCTTCTAAGTAAACCTAGTACTTCATCCCACAAATAACTTGTTTATCGAGGGGAAGTGCTTGCGCACTTCCTCTCTATGCATATAAACCGAGCGCACACGCCAGAAAACTGGTAACTCTAAAACTTCAACTGATAAATTTAATTCAATGATCTCCGCATTTGCGAGCACATGGAAAGTCCCGGAACTTCGGGAACGTATCCTTTTTACCTTGGCGATGATTGTCATCGTCCGTCTCGGCGTCCATGTTACCCTTCCGGGTGTTGACGCCAGCGTAATTGACCGGTTCCTAACTGCTAAGCAAGCTGCTGGTGGCGATGAGGGTGCTGGTGCTGCTGTGGGTGCCATGCTGGGCTTCTTCTCCGGTGGTGGTCTGCAGAAAATGGGAGTATTTGCCCTCGGGATCATGCCCTACATCTCGGCATCGATTATGATGCAGCTGATGACAGCGGTGGTCCCTAAGCTCTCCAAGCTTGCCAAGGAGGATGGAGGTCGTCAAAAAATCACCCAGTACACTCGTTTTGTCACAATTGTGATTGCTCTTGTGCAGGGCTATCTCCTTGCTATCAGCCTGAAGAACCCAGGCAATATTCCCGGCCTTGGTGGTATATCTAAGTATGGTGAAGTAGTGCCTGGTCATGACTTTGCGTTTATCGCCATGACGGTGTTAACCATCGTTACTGGAACTTTATTGCTGATGTGGATTGGTGACCAAATTACAGAACGCGGATTAGGAAACGGTATATCGTTGATCATTACGGTAAACATTATCTCTGCGCTACCAGGTTCTCTGGTCATTACATGGCAGACGCTCGTATCTGGGAATAATGCTGGTCCCGGAGCTTCTGCATTCTTGGTCTTCCTCGTAGCGTTTCTGTTGTTCGTGATCGCGGCGACCATTGCCATCACGCAAGCTCAGCGCCGCATTGTGATTCAGTATGCTAAACGTGTCATGGGCCGCAAACAACTTGGGGGGCAAACTCAGTATCTTCCACTCAAGGTGAACTACGCTGGTGTGATGCCGATCATTTTTGCCACTGCTATTCTCTCGCTTCCTGCGTTCATTCTTCAGTCTGCATTCCCCACGCAGGAATGGTCACAGAAGGTTCAGAATGCCCTGGCTGGTGGTGAACTTACTTACTACCTTGTTGCCGGTGTGATGATCTTTTTCTTCTCCTACTTCTGGGTGGCGACTATGTTCCAGCCTAGCGAGATCTCGGAAAATCTGAAACGCAGCGGTGGTTACGTCCCCGGTGTTCGCCCAGGAAAGCCCACGGCGGACTTCCTTGATTTCACTATGACTCGCCTAACATTTGCGGGTGCGATCTTCCTGACGATCATTTTCATCCTGCCATGGATTGTTTCGCAAATGCCTAGAGGTATCATTGGTAAGGAACTGCCATTTATGGTCACTTCATTCTTTGGTGGCACCAGTTTGCTGATCATCGTCGGTGTGCTACTGGATTTCATGCGTCAAGTCGAAACCCATCTTCTGCAGCGCAACTACGATGGATTCCTGCGCAAGGGCAAGATCAAGGGCCGCTACGACCGGTTGCAGAATACAGGTGAGCGTGCATCTAATAGCACCATGGTTTACTTGCTCGCATTTGTTGCTATCCTCATCGTGATTGGTATTTCTTATTGGATTTACCAGGGTAGATAGATCGAAAACGCAATACTTTGACCAATCCGGTTTGCGATTCCCCGCAGACCGGATTTTTTTTGGTAGTATTGCTCTTCGACAAAAACTAATCGTTATTATATATCCACAGATTGATGAGTTCTGCCACTACCGACAAACTATTTCAGGAAATTTTGGCTGCACGCGAGCGAGTTTACGCGGTGGGCGAGACAACGCCATTGGAGGAACTTATTTTGCCTAATACGAAAGCCCATGTTTGGGTGAAACGTGAGGATCTCGGTCCGATTAAAGCGTTCAAGTGGCGCGGTGCATACAACGCGATGGCAGCACTCACCGACGAAGAGCGGGCGAGGGGAGTCGTGGCGGCATCAGCTGGAAACCATGCTCAAGGAGTCGCTCTCGGAGCAGCGGCTCTTGGTTGCGGGGCAGTGATCTTTATGCCCCGATCCACACCAGAGGTGAAGCAACGGGAGGTTAAGCGTTTCGGAGGAAGCGCCGTAGATGTTAGGCTTGTGGGTGATACCTATGACGATGCTGGATTGGCGGCAAAACAATTCTGTGATGAGAACGGAGCTGTTTATATTCATCCTTATGATAATCTCGTGACGATGGGAGGGCAGGGCACTTTGGCAGATGAGGTAGTGATGAGTGGCAAAGGGCCGTTCGACCGTGTTTACCTCGCAGTTGGTGGTGGCGGGCTTGCGGCAGCCGTAGCGTGCTGGCTGAAACGCTACTGGCCAGAGGTCAAGGTCTTTGGTGTAGAGGGATTGGGGCAGGCATCGATGCAGGCTGCGATGATTGCGGGTGAACCGGTGGATCTAGATTATTTGGATGTCTTTTGTGATGGTACAGCCGTGCGTAAGGTGGGTGACCATACTTTTAAATTATGCAATGAGCTACTAGACGGTATTGTGACCGTGACGAATGATGAGGTATGTCATGCGATTCGTAGTATGTGGGAGAGCTTACGTATTATTCCTGAGCCGAGTGGCGCCATGGCACTAGCTGGTTTTCAGAAGCACGATCAATCTGGCGAGATTGCCGATGGTGAGAAAGTGCTTACTGTGGTGTGTGGTGCGAACATGGATTTCGCCCAACTTGGCGGCATCGCTATGCGTGCCGGCATTGGCTCAAAACAACGTCGCTTTTTCCGAGTTCCTGTTCCAGAGGGTAAAGGATCACTTGTTGAATTTCTCGAGGAAATGCCTGCGGATGTAAGTATCATCGATTTACAGTATGGTAAGGTAGATTCAGACCCCCAGTATCCTGTAATCGGATTCATTGGAACGGTGAGTGATTACGCTGATCTTGACTCTATGTTTGCAAACCGCGGAGTTGAGGCTCTAGATGTGTCGCAGGATGACGATGTGGGATACCGCATCATCAACTACACGCCGGAGTTGTTCACAAACCCGCTTTTCATCAATATAGAGTTTCCTGAGCGAGCGGGTGCCTTTCTTGAGTTTATGAGGGGAGTGAAGGATATTGCTAGCCTTTGTTACTTCAATTACGCATATTCTGGTGAGCGCGTGGGGCGTGCTTTGGTTGGCATGGAATTTGCATCATCTGCGGATAGAGATACTTGTATGAGACGCATCGAAGCGATGCAGAGTGCTGGAATTCGAGCCGCTCGTGAAGTCAGTGACGAGACATTCTATCGTCTCACGGGGGCAGAGCGGAATAATAAGTGAGCTTATCAACTTGATTCCATGCACTTTGGGCTTGCTTGCTATCCACGCAGACGCTAATTCCCCTACATATCAATCATTTCCCATGGGCAAACAACATAACAAAGTCATCAAGCGCAGCCGCCGAAAGCAGTATCTAAAGCGTAAAAAGGAGCAAGTGAAAGCTACAATCGCGGCTGCACAATCATCCAAGCCAGCAAAAAAAGTGGCAAAGAA
>DPWT01000080.1 GCA_003527555.1 Verrucomicrobiales bacterium
GCCTCGGAAAACCAAGCATCCTTCCAACCCCACTCCCCATCACCGGGCGTGGGGTTTTTTCATTTGGTTATGGTCAGCTCGCCGTGCTGACCGTGCTATCATGTGGTCGCCTCGGCGAGGTGCCCCTACCGCCTCCTGCGCTTGTTCGGCTTCGGCTTTGCCTTGGACCTACCTGATTTTTCAAACCGATCACCCGAGTGGCGGCGGGGTTTTCTGGTGTCGGACCGCTTGCCTTTTTCCGGCTCGGGGGCGGGTTTGTTGTAGTTGAAGCCGTCTACGAATTTTTTCTTTAGCGTCTTGCCGATGTGGCGCTCAAGCTTCTTGAGCCGTTCGCCGTCGTTTGATGTTAGAAAAGTGATTGCGCAGCCTTCGTTCCCTGCCCTGCCCGTTCGGCCGATGCGGTGGATGTAGTCGTCATTTTGCCTTGGGAAATCAAAATTGATCACGTGGGTGACGTCTTGGATGTCAAGTCCGCGTGCGGCGATGTCAGTGGCGACAAGCACCCGTAGCTTATGCGCCTTAAAATTCTTCAGCGTGCGCAAGCGGTGGTTTTGTGAACAGTCGCCGTGGATGGCATCGGCGGCGATATCCACATTGTAGAGGATCTTCGCCAAGGCGTCGGCGTCCTCACGGGTTTTGACAAAGGCAATGACGGAAAATAGTTGGTGGTCATCGAGCAGCTTGATGAGCAGCTTTGCCTTTAAGTGCTGCTCCACCGGGTAGAGCAGCTGCTCGACGGTTTCTGCAGGATTACTGCGATCGCCCACTTCGATGGTCACTGGGTCCTTGAGGGCTTTTTTTGCCAGTCGCTCAACTTGATCCGGTAGTGTTGCCGAGAACAGCAGGCTCTGTCTGCGCTTGGGCAGGCTGGCGGTGATTTTCTCAATGTCCGGCATGAACCCCATATCCAACATCCGATCCGCCTCATCCAAAACAAGGTGGGTCAGTTTCCCGAAAGTGGCGTGCCCTGCCTCCATCAACGCCATCAGTCGGCCTGGAGTTGCGATGACAATATCCACGTTACTCTCGAGTTTTTCGATCTGATGTTTCTCACTCGCCCCACCAATGACGACGACGGTGCGTAGGTTGGTGTATTTTCCGTAGGTGCGGATGCTTTCGTTGATCTGCATGACCAGCTCGCGCGTGGGTGCTATGATCAGCACACGAGCGCCCCGGCTCTCTTGGTCGTGACTTTTCTGACAGAGCTCGGAAAGCAACGGCAGGGTGAATGCGGCGGTCTTTCCCGTGCCCGTCTGGGCAAGCCCGATCAGATCACGCCCGTTCAGAATGTGCGGAATGGTTTTCGCCTGAACGGGTGTAGGCGTGGTGTAATCTGCATCATCAACCGCTTGTTGAATACGCGTGTGGAGCCCGAGTGACTGGAATGACATACCCGCTGGTTACGGGGGAATGCGGAAACTGCAAGGATTATCACTGACCATTATTTAAGAGTCACCAGGTAACTGATGATATCGCGAATCTCACTTTCTTTTAAAAGAGCTCCCATCGGTGGCATGGCGGAAATGAAGGTGTGGGATTTGATCTCGCCTACTGGCACTTTCTTTCGGGTGGCATCGGGGAGGGTAATCACCCACATCTTGGCATCATTTTTGTTTAGCACACCGGATATTTCCTCACCTAATTTTGACTCTAATACCACCGTGCCAAAGCCCTCGGAAAGGTGTTTGCTCGGATGCAGCAGGGATTCAACGAGGTGGGAGCGGTTGCGGGCCTTACCTATTTTTGTGAGACTAGGGCCGATTGCCGCTGCCACTGGTTTTTTGTCAATTTGATGACAGCGAATGCACTGGGCTGCTGGGTGAGTTTGCACGAGTTTTTTGCCATTTTTAGTGCTACCTCCGTATTCCAACCTCGCTGGCGTAGCGGGCAGCTCGATGCCTCGGATTTTTGCGGCTTGCCACATTTCAAGCTGCCATTCCCTCGGTATCTTACCCGCCTTGTATTTTGCCAGCAAAGAATTGAAGTGTGCGGTTGCGTCTTTGTTGTTGGTCAGCTTGGCGAGCTCAATGACTGCTTTGCCCTGCCCGCTTGACTTGGGGTCATTCAGGATGGCGACGAGGAGATCAACGACAGGGATACCGGCTTTTTTAGCAAAGCCACGGGCTGTTTCCCGCACCTCTGAATGTTTGGATGAGAGTGCTAGCACGACATATTTTTTCAGCTCGGGGTCGCTTACTTGGTCGAGGGCATTGAGAAAAAGGGATTGGGTCGCCGGTGCCCAGTTAGCAAACTTCTGATGAGAGCCTTCTAACCAGTGCTTGTTTTTCAGATGAATGACTCCCCTGAGAAGAACCTGAGTCAGCACTTCGTCGCTCAGAGTCATAGGGCGCAGTTGTTTGACCACAGCGTCCGCCGAGGCAGGATCGCGGGGTTTCATTTTCCTGTATCTTCCTTCGACAGGATCAAGAACAGGCGGAGCCGACCACCAGAGAATCGAGGCGAGGGCGAGAGCACGGATATCTGCTGACACGTCTTTGTTCGATTTGAGAAAACGGGATAGAATTTCCAGTTCTTCATGCATGCCGGTTCTGAATGCTGCATTCACCGCTCGGCGGAGGAGAGCTTCGTTTTTCAAGCCGGTGCGATTGAGAACCTTGGCAAGATCTGGCAGCGCAGCAGGAATCGAGAGGTCGTCATGGATGGCACGGGCAGCTTCCAGCAGCACGCGTTCGTCACTATCGTTCAGGAAAGCACGCACTTCAGGCGCCTTCAATCTCCTGAGAGCAACAATAGCGCCGAGCTTGACGTGAACATTGTTGTGCTTAGAGAGCTCGGCTAGTTCCTCAGGCGACATCGTGCCTCCAAGACCCATCGACAAGGCGTGGCGCAGATAAGCGTCCGATACAGCGGCGTCCCCAGCGAGCTGAGCAACTAGCTCTGACGCCGCGGATTTCTCCCTGCATTTGCCAAGCGCAATAGCAGAGAAAAATTGCACGCGAAGGGATGGGTTTTGCAAGCCTGAGAGCAACTCGTCTCTGTAAAGCTCTGATCGGACTCCCACATCACCCGTGACCTTGGCGAGCTGACAAACGACTTCTGGCTCGGATGATTTCCAAAAGGGAGCGAGGTGCTTGAGCAATACTGGCTTTTTCCTAGCCGCTTGCCCGATACCCCAGATCGCATGCAGCTGGGCAAATCGTGCTGTAGCATTTTTCGCCTGATCAACAAACACAGACATGCCCTGGTCACCACGACTTACCAGCTCGAACTGTGCCTTGAGTCGCACTCTCTGATCGGCGTGACCCAACCAGACAGAGAGGACATCGGCACTGAGGGCTTGCGCATTTCCTTGTAGGATGCGTTTTGTTTCCGCACGCAGCGGATGCCTGTATTTCTCAGCGACGTCGAATCGGTAGATCGCTCCAGCGTCGCCCCTCTTTACCTTGTCGCCTTTATAGCTGGCGGCGTAAAGCGCACCGTCTGGCCCGACGGCTAATCCCGTGTTTGCATTACCTCCCGGGATTTTTTCATGTTCTGAAAACACAAACGAGGCACCCTTGGGGCTGAACGAAAACACGCGGACTTCGCTCTTATTATTCGTCATGAAGAACTTGTCAGAAAGCGATTCGCTGATTGCTGTGCCGGGGTTCGCGGTAAAGCCACAGGGACCGGGACCGAAGTTCCCGATCGTAGGTGTGAGGTAGGCGGCATGGTTCTTGTGATCCGGCAAAAAGAGCTGTTCTTGCATCCATGGGTTGTAGGGTTTGGTGCCACTAATCTTCGTGAAGTCTTGCTTACCGAGCCACTGCCAGTTCAACCGCCAACCGTGGTCACTGCCTTCCGTGATATAAAGCGCCCTTTCCATTTCACCGGGGTAATCACCATCGTTATCCATACTGAGTAAATTACCGTAGGCATCAAAGGCAAGCTCCTGCGCATTACGCTGGCCGAGTGAAAATCGCTCAAAGTTAGAACCATCCAGTTCACAGCGAAAAATCGCTCCGCTGTTAGGGTTGTGGTATACTTTACCCTCCTTCGTTTTGACCGAGTGCCCCTTGTCGGCCAAGGAAATATACACCCGCCCATCCGGCCCCAGTGTCACGCCGCTGAGGTTGTGCCCACCCTGACCGATGTGAACTTGTAGCCCATCCGCTATCTTCTGTCGCTTCTCCGGCAAACCATCACCATCCCCATCAACATAACGGAAAAACTCCGGCTCTGCCGCGACAAATAAATCCGCACCCACTGCCAAAACACCCGCAGGAATCCCAGTCACTTCGCTGCTGTAGGTATCCACAATTTTAAACTGGTCCGCACTACCATCACCATCCTTGTCGACAACCTGAACCACGCCGTCCTTTTGAACTGTCAGGTCTTTCCAGTCACTCACTCCATTCTTATCGCGATCAGGTACCCCGCGCAAATCAGCTATATTTGCTCGGTAATGAGCGCGCCTATCCTCTACTGAAGTAAACGACAGGTCCGTCTTGACCCAGTTATGAATCCTGCGGATATCGAGGCTCGATTGCTTTCGGCGGAAAGCGGTCGTCACATAGGCGGCACCACGATCACTCACTGAAATAGCAACCCCTCTTGCAATCGCAGGGTCGCTCGCCCACTGCGTCACCGTGTATTCTGCTACCGGCTTCTTCTGCTGAGCTTGAGCCCTATCATTAGGACAGAAAAATACAAGTGGGAACAGGGCGAGTTGCAAACACAGTTTTTTCATGAAGTTACAAGACTGACCTTCAACTGTAAAAGAGTAACGATGCATCATTATTTTTGTTTCTTCTTACCTCCCCTACCCGCTGGTGTGCCGTCTTTTTTCAGCAATGGTGGTTTTTTAATCGAAACCTGAGCAGCCGACTTACCTTTGAGACGCCCTTGATCCTTGGCGAGCTTGTGCCACAGCGTAGAGAGCACCTTGACTTTTTCAGGATGCTGCGCGGCTAGGTCGTTCATTTCCGTGCCGTCAATGACGATGTTGTAGAGCTCCCACTGGGATGCTCTGTGGGTCACGAGTTTCCAATCCCCCTGAATGAGCGCGCGGTTGGTATTGTAACGGAAAAACAGCGTGTCGTGAGGCTTGCGGACTTTTCCTTCAAAGATCGGTTTCAGCGACTTCCCTTGCAGTGGCTCAAGCTCGATACCCGGCCATGACTTCGGGTATTCGGTGCCCGCGAGGTCGATACAAGTCGCCATGTAATCGATCAAATGCGCACGCTGTGGCGTGATGCTACCAGGTTTTGCTTTAATGCCCTTCGGCCAGTGTGCAATCATCGGTGAATTGACGCCTCCGCCGTGCTGGTTTTGCTTGTGAAGTCGGAACGGCACGTTGCCGACGTGCGACCAACCAGTATCGTAGCACCAGTAGGACTCCGGGTCCCACGGATCTTTGTCGCCATTTCTGGTGCGATCAAATGGGCAGGCCCCATTGTCCGAGCAGATCATGATCAGGGTGTTGTCGTAGATTTTTTTCTCCTCGAGAAACTGCACCAGCTTACCCGTCGTCTGATCGATGCTGTCAACCATACCGGCAAATGCCATCATGCGGCGGACATCCCATGCTTTCTCTTTGCTCGTTAGAGATTTCCACGCTGGGACGAGCTTGGGTTGGGTCGCTTGTTTCCAATCTCTCGGGATTAACCCCATCTTAACCTGCCTCTCATAGCGTGCCCTTCTGAGTTTGTCCCAACCAGCTTCGTAAACACCCTCGTATTTATCGTAGTCCGCTTTCTTTACATGCAGTGGGTAATGCGGGGCGTTGTGCGCGATGTAGAGGAAGAATGGCTTATCAGCCGACTCTTTGATCGTCTCATCGAGGAAACGCTTCGCATATTCGATATTCGCGTCCGTGGTATAGAAATCATCACCAAACTCCGACCACGGCTTACCATTAAGCCGGAAGGTTTTGTCGCCTTTGAAGAAATTCGTCGCACCCGAGAGGTGGCCAAAATATTTCTCAAACCCACGATCCGTCGGCTCCTTGGTCAGGTGCCATTTACCGACCATCATTGTGGCGTAGCCTGCCTTCTTCATCACCTCCGCAATGGTCACTCCTCGGCTCAATTTTGAATCGCCTGCCTGATCGCTGTAGAGACCTGTGAGAAGGGATACGCGTGACGAATGGCACTTCGCTGTATTGTGGAACTGTTGAAAACGGATACCATTTTCAGCTAACTTATCGATGTGAGGTGTCTTAATTTCACTGCCGTAGCAACCAAAGTCAGAGTAACCCAGATCGTCGACCATCATGATGATAATGTTCGGGCGAGTCTCCGCCTGCAAAAGCGACACGCATACTAGCAATAACACACCGATCGATCTTACCGCTTGTTTGTTCATATATCTCGCACCAGCATGGAGATTATGAATATTTATTCACGCAGAAAATTTCTTGGCACCATGGGATTCGGCTCCATCGCTTATACCACGTCAGGTGCATTCGCCGAACTCGTGCAGACGCCGCCGCAGACCGAGGGTCCATTTTACCCAAATAAACTGCCGCTCGATACCGACAACGACCTCATCATCATCAACGACCGGCTTAAACCTTCTGTAGGCCAAATCACCCATCTCTCGGGCAAGGTCCTCGACATCAAAGGCAACCCTGTGCGTAACGCACTCGTCGAGATCTGGCAGGTCGACAACAATGCCGCCTACATCCACACACGCGACCCCAGAAACAAAAATCACGATGGCAATTTTCAGGGGTTCGGCCGATTCCTGACAGGCAGTAAAGGTGAGTATTACTTTCGTACGATCAAACCTGTTTCCTACCCCGGGCGTGCGCCGCACATCCACGTAGCCGTTAAACTTAAAGGCACAAAACGGCTGGTCACTCAATGCTATATCAAAGGGCACGAACAGAACATGCGCGATGGTCTAATACGCCGCATCAAAGACCCTAAACAGCGCGCCTCCGTGATGGTAGATTTTCAAGCCATCAAAGGCTCAAAAATCAACGAACTGCAAGGTAGGTTCGATATCGTTCTCGGTTTCACACCCGAGGACCAGCACTAAACACCACTTTCCTGAAATAATCAGTCAACTGTCGGGGTAACATTGTCGTCCCCCAATTTACTCAATATGCAACGTCGCAGCTTTCTTAAAATCCTAGGTGCCTCATCGGTCACACCCGCAGCGCTTACCGCAGCCACTAGTAAACCCAATCCAAGTGACATCCTTGTCGATGCCGCGACTTTTGCTAATACCGGCGGCTGGGTCGTCGATCCGCAGTTCATCGAGCAAATGGGATCGCCCTATCTGCTCGCTCACGGCATGGGCATACCCGTCGCCAACGCATCAACCACAATAAACGCCAAGGAATCAGGCAAATACCATGTCTGGGTCAGAACCAAAAACTGGTGCCCTGGCGATTGGGAAGCACCTGGAAGATTCCAAATCGCTATAGACGGCAAAAAACTGACAACCACCTTCGGCACCAAGGACGGATGGGCATGGCAGAAAGGCGACAGCATCGATCTCACCAAAGGGGAAAACAAACTGGAGTTGATCGATCTCACAGGATTTGAGGGCCGCTGCGACGCGATCTTTTTCACTGAGGATAAAAACTTCACTCCGCCTAACAAACTCGATGATCTGGCGGTATGGAGAAGACGCCAGCACGGGTTGAGTTTCGACATCGATGAGACTCATGACTTCGATCTGGTCATCGTTGGAGGTGGCATCGCAGGCTGCGGTGCCGCACTCGCAGCCAATGAACAAGGGCTCAAAGTCGCCCTCATCCAGAACCGTCCTGTCCTCGGCGGCAATGCAAGTAAGGAAATCCGTGTCCACACCCTCGGCATCCACGGCAAAGTTTCCCGCATCCTAAAAAAAATCGACACCAAACACTGGCCTAATAATTCTCCCGACGCCATTAAAGACGATGCCAAACGCCATGCCTCGTTAGAGGCAGCAAAGAACGTCACCCTATTCCTCGATTACTCAGTCACAGATCTAGAAATGGATGGCAAGTCAATCGCTAGCGTTGAGGCTCGCAGTAACACGGCCAACAAAAGAATCCGCGTCAAAGCCAACCAGTTCATCGACTGCTCAGGCGACGGCATCATCGGTTTCAAGGCAGGTGCCACCTTCCGCTACGGCCGCGAGTCTAAGGACGAATTTGGCGAAGCATGGGACAAATTCGGAGAGTTGTGGAGCCCTAAGGAAAAAGACAACCGTGTGATGGGAACCACAGTCATGTGGCGCAGTGCACAAGGTAAACAAGCCAGCACATTCCCATCCACTCCATGGGCGAAAGATGTCGCCAAAACCTACGCCGAGAAAAAGAGCGAGTGGTATTGGGAATACTCGGATAACGATAAACACCAGGTCAACGATGCTGAAGCCATTCGCGACCACATGTTACGCGCAGTTTACGGCAATTTCTCCAATGTGAAAAAGAATCCCATCAACGCAAGGCTGAAACTCGAATGGGTGGCATACATCGGCGGTAAAAGGGAATCACGCAGAATTGTTGGTGACCATATCTACACCCAAAAAGACGTCACAAACCTAACCAACTTCGCCGACAGCGTGGTCATCGAAAAACGCGAAATCGATGTTCACTACCAAAAGAAGTTGAAGGGTTTCATTGTTGATTTCATTTCTAAGGCCTTATTCATGAAACTCAAAGGGCACTACCATATCCCCTTCCGTTCTCTCTACTCAAAAGATGTTCCCAACCTGATGATGGCCGGCCGATGCTTCAGTTGCTCGCATATCGGATTGGGAGGACCGCGTGTGATGAATACCTGCGGTCAGATGGGTATAGCCACAGGCTACGCCGCCGCAATCTGCAAAAAATATAACACCAATCCTCGTGGCATCACTAAAAATCACATCAAAGAGCTTCGCAAACTGATCGGATTCAAGTAGGAAACTGACGTTGAAACGCTTCCTCTACATCGCACTACTATTTCAGTTCCTCGCTTTGTTAGGAACTGGGGTTCTGCGTTTTGTGATTCCCTTTAGCATCGAACTAAGCCGATTGCACATCTTCGCAGGTGCCGCGACCGGCACATTGATTCTCATCCATATTGTAGATCGGTTACGCCTTCTCAAACTCAAGTTCAAACCACGTAGCGGTAAACAAACCTGGGTTATCCCTGTTGTCTCGCTTCTGGCATGTACAGCCTTCTGGCTAGCCGCCTGGTATGGCACGCCAGGTGTTTCTCATCTAATGAATCTTAGTTACGAGCAACGAAACCACGCCGCCATTTTTCGACTTCAAGACAACATCGCAAGCAAAGAAAATGGCTCGTTTCTGCGCACCGTCAAATTGTCATCTACCGGCGCATCTATCGATATTGAATTGCTCTGGAAAAATAATCCCAACGGTTCAGCCGTCGCTATCTGGGCAGAAACCAAGTCGGGCAGCATTATCGAAACCCTCTACCTAACAGGATCCCTAAAATACAGCGAGTCCCACGACTGGGAAGGCGGAACAGCTAAACGCGGCGAAATCCTCCCTGTCTGGCGCCACCGCTACACCACCGTGTGTGGCGTCGATCCCTTTGGTGAGGTTGACCTCATTTCACAACCAACCGTCAACCACCAGTGGTTACTCGACCAAAAACTCGACGAAGCGAAAGAAGGGTTCGTCATCTACGTCGAAGTCAATCTCCCGGGAGATCGCATGCCATCGATTATCTACGCTGCCAATATCGAACCTGAAGCCCATAACCCCTACACCCTACTCAACTTACTCGCTCATAGCGGCGGCAGCCAAAAAGATGGTGAACTGAACTACAACCTCAATGAGCTTCCCATGAAGCATGATATGATTGAACGTATTATCTTGAAAACCCGCTGGAATCAGTAAAACCGACCCAGAGACAACATCATTTTTTCATTGGCGGCACCGTCAAATCAAATAATCTCAATCAAGACAGCAATTTAATCTATCTATTTACATTATGAAAACTATATCCACAATCTTACTCGTCAGCCTCTCCACTTGCTTGTTTATCAGCGCACATGAAGGACACAAAAACGCCCCAAAAGGACACGCCTTCACTAAGGTTGTTCGCACCGGACAAAATGCGTTCATCTACGAAACCGCACCCGGATTTGGAGAAATCCCCAATGGCGCCAAACTCGGACCAACTCATGGGGGAGTCGCCGTTGACAAAAATGGCCTGATTTACACCAGCACCGACGGCGAGCAATCCATCGCTGTATTCAAACCAGACGGCACTTTCGTGAAGGCAATGTCCCCCGAACTCAAAGGTATTCATGGGCTTAATATTGTCACCGAGGGCGACAAGCAGTTCATCTACTGCGCACAACTCAAGAAAAACCGCGTCGTAAAGCTCGACCTTGAGGGCAATATTACACTGACCATCCCCAACGAAAATACCGGAGAAATTCCCGGCGGCACTAAAGGCCTCACTGCCGTTGCTGCAGCACCAGATGGCTCGATATTCATCAGCATGGGATACGGATCTAACAAAATCCACAAGTTCGATAAAACAGGCAAGCTCATCAAATCATGGGGCGGCCGAGGTAAGGAAGAAAAACTCTACAGCACACCTCACGGTCTTGGTATCGATATGCGCTATGATCAACCGCGTCTACTGGTTTGTGACCGAGCCAAACGCCGCCTAGTCCACCTCGATCTGGACGGCAATTGGATCGGTGTGCACACCACAGGATTGCGCAGGCCATGCGCTGTTTCCTTTCATGGCAATCACGCTGCCATTGCCGAGCTTGAGGCACGCGTTGCCATCGTTAACAAGGAAGGCAAAGTCGTTTCTGTCGTCGGCGACAACCCAAATAAAAAACAGTGGGCAAACTTCAGAGTAGCACCCGCTGACCAAAAATCTGGCATATTTACTGCCCCCCATGGACTAAGCTTCGATAAGGCTGGCAATCTTTACGTGCAGGACTGGAATGCTACAGGCCGCCTCACCAAACTTAATCGAGTTCACAAGACGGATTAACACATTGCTAAACAAAGACGAGCTGCATAGAGTGATCATTCTAATTCATTAACAACTATGCCACGAGTCACTATCTCAGAACCGGGAAAGACCCCGCAGCCATATCGCTTCAAGCTGGAACGTAAGATCGTCAAGATCGGACGCAGTAACGAGAGCGATATCATCATTGATTGTGGATCTGCTTCCACAAACCACTGCACGATGGAACGTGTTGATGGTGGTTATATCCTGCGAGACAACGGTTCAACGAATGGGATAAAGCAAGATGATACCTTAATGAGTGTCATCGACCTGTTTGACGGTATGCAAGTTCTCATTGGCGATGTGCCGATGAAATTTCAGCTATCAGAGTCTGAGATCCAAGACATATCAGAGGAGGAATTCAGCACTCATCAGAAAAAGAAACTCCCTACGAGTCACCCCCACAAAAATGAGGTGACTCTGCCCCGCAAAACCTCACCGTCACCTAATACATCACGGTCACAGCGCCCACTTCCAACGGTGCAAAAAAACACCCCCCCTATGAATGCTTTCGTGGTATTCATTCTCATGATTGTCGCGATTGTCGCAGGTATGACAATACGCCACTACAAAGAAACCGGAAACATCCTACCTGTTACCTGGATGGAGGGGAAATCTGGCAAATTGCCAGCCGACACTGCAATAGAGAAAGCATTAGACGAGGAGGAAAACGAGTAATCGCAGCACACCCTCATGTGGCCATAAACGGTTATAAATTGTGCCAAATTCAACATATGAATCCGCACAATTATAAACCATCACCACATGCGCCCCTAGATATTTAGTCTGTCACACATCACTGTCATACCTGCTAATTACGAGACTCTCGTGAACAAAGTT
>DPWT01000043.1 GCA_003527555.1 Verrucomicrobiales bacterium
GCAATTTTCTTTATGATTTTGTAGAGTTTGGCTAATTTGTAACCGTGTCTGATATCAAAATGATCCATAAGTTAACCGAAAGCGTGATGCAAATGCACCAGGAAATGAGTGTTGACCAAATGCGCTTATATCAAGCATTTGTTACCAAGTCAGTGGAGGCACGCGAGGCGGAGGAGGCACTGCGCGTTGCGATGGATCAAGAAGATGGCGGAGATACGCATACATCTGAGACACTTTGTGATCTGCGCCGATTACTGGCCGACCAGAATTTTCGTTTATCGGGTAGTGAATGTGTATTGCTTGCCTGCTTGAGTAAACGACTTGAAGGTGAAGAGTTTACGGATACAAAGCGTATTAACATTTTGCTCCATAGCTTCAACCGTAAGCCGTCGAACACCACCAAGGTGGTCGATGGGATGGAGAAAAAAGAGCTGCTTGAGATAAGAAGTGACGGATTACATGCTCACAAGATGTATTGTCTCACAGATCGTGGTCAACGGCATGTGTGGGCACTTCTTGAGAGACTGTCGGGATCCAACAGCTCTGATCGACTTGCTATTGTCGATTAAGCTCTCAGCTATCTGATGGCCCGAGTAGCTTTGTGAGCACATTATCGTCTAATTTGAGTTGGTTCAGCGAGGCGGTTAAAATTGAGTCTGATATATCACTTTTACGTTCCTGCATTTGCTGAATACGCTGCTCAACGGTATCTTTGCAGATGAGTTTGTGCACAAAGACAGGTTTGTCTTGGCCTATTCTGTAGGCTCGGTCTGTGGCTTGGTTCTCTACGGCAGGGTTCCACCATGGGTCGTAGTGAATGACTGTATCGGCGTTCGTTAGGGTGAGCCCTGTACCACCTGCTTTCAGAGAGATAAGAAAGATTTCGGCTTCCCCAGCTTGGAATTGCTCAACCATTTCCTGTCTATTTTTACTCGCTCCAGTGAGTTTCAGATAAGTGGTATTTTGGCTAACTAGATATTCTTCAATGATATCCAGCATCGAGGTGAATTGGGAAAAGATAAGTACTTTTCTGTTTTCCTGTTTCAGAGTTTCTAAAAGGTTGGTTAAGTGGTTAAACTTAGCGGAAGTCGTCGAATTATTTGAATTTTGGATTTTGGATTCGATCAGTT
The DNA here is from genome assembly GCA_003527555.1 of Verrucomicrobiales bacterium. GTDB lineage: Bacteria > Verrucomicrobiota > Verrucomicrobiia > Verrucomicrobiales > Akkermansiaceae > Oceaniferula. The sequence continues at coordinate 1,131 of DPWT01000043.1, forward strand.
TGGAGTGACAGCAGATTTGTCTGAGTTTGAGAAGCGCGTCGAGGAACATGATTTGTGCCTGTTGACCAGTTTTTGCTGCAAGTGCCCGCCGTACGTGTTTGTCCATGGTCGAGCGAACGGTTTCGTAGAGATCTTTTTCATCTTCTCCAAGATCGATGATGTGGGGGATTTCAGTTTTTGGTGGGAGTTCAGTGGCTACTTGATCCTTCGTGCGGCGCAGAATGAGTGGCCCAACCTTGGAGGAGAGGGCGTCGGCACGATGTTGGTTTTTATTTTTCTCAATAGGAGTGCGAAAAGTTTCCCGAAATGATTCAGCATCACCTAATAATCCTGGCATTAGAAAATCGAATAGGCTCCAGAGTTCGCCGAGGTGATTTTCGATGGGTGTACCCGACAGGCAGATACGGTGACGGGTATTGAGCTTTCTCACGGCTTGGGAGACCTGCGCCGATGAGTTTTTGATATGCTGGGCCTCATCAAGAACCAAGAGGTGAAATGATTGGTTGGAGAAAAACTCAAGATCTCGATAAAGCAGAGCATACGAGGTGAGGGCGATATCGGTGTCGGCCAGAAGGTTAAAGCGTAGATGCCTGTTGTGCCCTTGTAGGATCGTTACCCGCAATGATGGAGCAAACATTTTTGCTTCGCGTTGCCAGTTTTCTACCACGCTGGTGGGCGCTATTACCAGGCATGGTAGGATATTTCCTTTCTCTTTTTCTGCTAGGATATGGGTCAGTGTTTGCATGGTTTTGCCCAGCCCCATGTCATCGGCGAGAATGCCGTGTAGATTATTGTTTGAGAGAAATTGCATCCAACGGAAGCCTTCGGCTTGGTAGTCTCTTAGCGTGGCCTTTAGTGTTGCTGGAATGTCGCAGTTTGAGGTTTTGAATAATGAGTTTTGAGCGGCAAGAGTTGTGATTTCTGATGGCGTGGTGGGGTGCTCGATGTCTTTGGAGATATGTTTCAATATCTCTGCGGCTTCCACCTTGTGCATGCGTATTGGTTTACTGGTGAAATTAAAGTCCATCAATTCGCCAAGGTGGGTGAGGATGCGGCGGAAACGACCCACTGGAAGTGTTAGGCCTCGGCCGTCTGGAAAGAAAACAAGAAATTCTTGGCCGTCCGGCATGTCATTGGTGACTTTGAGAAAATTGTAATCCACTAGTGTGGCGAGGATTGGTTGGAGGTCTAAATATTCGCCATCGACCTCGAAACCAGCTGAAAGTGAGAACCAGCCTTTACCTTCATCAACGATTTCGGTGCGAAGTGTTGAAGCATTAAATTGAAGTGGTTTATCGATGGTGTTATGTCCGAAGGTGACCTTCCACCCTCTTTTTTCCAGAGCAGGTGTTGCCTCGTGTCTAAAACGCTGCCAATAGAGAGATGGCTGCCATTCTTTTTTATTAGGAGCCCACAGAGTTCCTTTTGCTGGATCAGGGTGATGAACTGATTGCAGTGAGTGAGGTGCTTGGTCTGCGCCGGGCAGCAGGTCGAGTGCGTAGAGCGAGTTCAGTGCGGTCATTTCAGCAGCGCGATCTCGAGGTTTTGTGATGTTGCCTGAGGGTTCTAGAGGATACTTATCATCACCGTAATTTGCAGTTGCTGTGGCGTAAATATCGGGAAGCCATGATGAGGTATCGCCTTGTGATCGGCGGTGCACATGGAGATGGAAGGTAGCCTTGGAGGATGCCCTTTTTGGTGTGACGATTTTTTCTGTGAGCGTTTCGGTAGAGGGTTCTCTTTGCAGAATGCCAAAAGCCGATTCCATACGTCCTGGCCGTAGAAGTTGTTCAATAGCTGCCGCCGCGTGCTCGCAACATGTGCTCATTGCGCAGGTGCAGCTTGTGTCGAGTTGTAGTGTGCCATTTTCCTCCCACAGTGCCAACGTCGCCTCGTGTTGATGGCCGGATTTCTCAATCACTTGAGCAATGATTTCTACGTCTCCAGTGTCTAGTATTTCGGCATGACATTGAGTAACCTGCTGTGAGCGGGCTAATTTGCGCCCGGTAGCTGCAACGCCTGCGGTGAAGGTGTTTTTCCAGTCGCCCGACTCGAAGAATGCGCCCAGGCGCTCAATACTAATTGGCTGGCTCACGATATAGGCTTTATCGATCGTTTTGGCGGCGATGGCGACTGGGAATTACTCGTTTATCGCCTAGTAGGGCTTTGCCGAGTGGGCTGGGTTTTATGGTATCAGAAGTGTGTGCTTTGTTTAGAGTCGTTTTTGGAGTCACGGGAATATTTTTTTTAGGTGGAGTGACGCCGTAAAACTTGCCGATATCGATTAGTGCGCTGCGGGCCTCAAATTGCCCCTCAGCTTTTGCTTTTTCGTTAAGGATTTTTCCAAGTGCCATATAATAAGTTTTTTCATCATAGTGAGATGAGAAGTCGATCTCGGAGATGGGGGATAGCTGCCACATGCGATATGCAACATTGAATGCTTTGTCGTGGTGGAGTGATGATTGTGAGGTAAGGAAAATGTTGGCATCGTGTCCGTAGTTGCCTGCGTAATTTTGGAAACGTTCCTGTTCCTCGTTGCTCTTGCTGGCGCGGGCAAAGTATTTATTGGCAGACCATGCACCGAGGGTGAGCAGAAAGATTAAAAGTAATATAGCTTTTTTCATGAGATAGAAGTCTGTCACGGTAGTACGAAGATGACAAGATAGGGATGGGGTTGTGTCGGTAAATGTAGTTAATACATGAAACGTCAAATTAAACGGGTTTGTCGATATTTAAGCATTGCTGAATAATATAAATTTCCGCATAATGGTGAAGCGAAGCTGTGCATTTGCAGAGTCCTATAACCTAGTTTCCATACTGCCCTATGTCGAAGAAAATGAATGTCTTGATTGCCTGTGGTGGTACTGGCGGGCATTTGTTTCCGGGCATTGCAGTGGCTGAGGAATTGGAGAAACGAGGGCATAAAGTGCTCCTTCTCATTTCTGAGAAAAAAGTTGATGCTCAAGCATCAAAAAAATACGGGGAGTTGGATTTTCTTACTGTTCCGGCTATCGCAAAGCCACCGACCCTCTCACCCAAGATGATTTTGTTTCTATTTAGATTTTGGATGACGTTGAAGCGGTGCAAAAAAATTCTTCGATCCCGTGACTGCGACGCAGTATTAGGCATGGGTGGCTTCACCTCGATGGCGCCAGTCATAGCTGGTAGAAGAATGGGTCTAGCTACTTTTGTCCATGATTCGAACGCGTTACCTGGGAAAGCAAACCGTTTGACGTCTCGTTGGTGTCATCGCGTGCTGGTTGGTTTTGAGGCAGCAGGTTGCTATTTCAAGAAGACTAGAGTGGAAGTCACGGGAACGCCTGTGCGCCGTGAGCTTGCCAAGCTGCCCGAGCGCGCAGTGGCACGCGTAAAATATGGACTTTCTACTGGGGGTAGCGTCGTGATGGTGATGGGTGGTAGCCAAGGTTCAAAAAACCTCAATACGCTGGCAGTTGAAGCTTCTAAGGCAATGCCTGATGTACAGTTTTTACATATTACGGGGTCGCTTGATCACGATCGTGTTGTGGAGATGACGACTGGCCTTAGCGGTTACCACGTACTTGGTTTTTGCGATGATATGGCTTCAGCTTACGCAGCATGTGACGTGGTGGTTTGCCGCTCGGGGGCCTCTAGTATGACTGAGCTCTCATACGTAGGTATGCCATCAATCCTTGTGCCTTACCCCTACGCTGCAGACGATCACCAAACCGCGAATGCCAAAGTATTTGAGCAAGCGGGTGCCGCTATCCTCTACCAGGAATCAGATCTCGATGCTGGTGAGTTGGTTACTGGTCTGACTCGTATCCTCGATGATACAGTCCATAGCACCATGATAGAAAAAATAGAATCACTTGCCGTTAAAGATGCTGCGGCTAGGATTTCCGATGTCATTAGCGTCGATGTATTAACTTAAATTCATTGATTTTTATCTCCCTATGCAAATTCAAGAACTCAGCAAGCGCCTGACCGATCGGAAAAACCCGGTGCGTGTCCACTTGATTGGCGTTGCGGGATCGGGTATGAGTGGTTTAGCTCTTCTCCTTTTGGGTATGGGGCACAAGGTTAGCGGATCGGATAGAGTGACCAGCGGTGAGACTGAGCGTATGCAGGGGCTTGGACTTCGGTTTTCTACGCCGCACCGTGCGGATGAAGTTCATGGTGCGGATGTGGTTGTTTACTCATCTGCTATACGGGAGGAAAATGTGGCGCGTGCAGAGGCGCGCTCGCAAGGGATTCCATGTATCCGGCGTGCCGAGTGCCTCGCCGCGATCTTGCACACACGGAAAGGTGTGGTGATTTCTGGAACCCATGGAAAAACGACTACCTCGGCGATGTGCGCCCATTTGCTTCGCCGGTGTGGCATGATGCCGTGCCATTATGTGGGTGCTGAAATCCCGGTGTTGGGGACAAATGCTCATTGGGAAGAAGGCTGTCGTACAATGGTTGCCGAGGGCGATGAGAGTGATGGAACACTTGCGCTTTATCACCCTGAACATTGTGTTGTGCTCAATGTCGAGGAAGAGCATCTTGATTACTATCGAGATATCGATCACATCAAGGATGTCTTCAATCAGTTATTAGATCAGACGACTGGGCATAAAATTTATTTTGCGGGTTGCCCCGTTGCGAGTGAAATCTGCGCTAGCAGAGAGGGTGCTGTTTCCTATGGTTGGGAAAATGCCGATTTTATTGCTAGTGATATACACGAAACGGGAGGCACGGTAGCATTTGATGTGGTTCTTCGTGGAGATGTGTTAGGTCGCGTTGAGTTGGGTATTCCTGGAAGGCATAACGTGCTTAACGCACTTGCTGCAATTGTAGTGAGTGATGCCGTGGGCACAGATTTTCAAATGGTTTCACGTGGTTTGGCCACCTTTGCTGGTGCACGTAGAAGGTTCGAAAATAAGTATCTTTCGCCCAAGTTGCGTATCATTGATGATTATGGGCATCATCCCACGGAAATATCGGCAACTCTTCAAACTGCCCGATCATTCAAACCTAAGCGTTTAGTTGTTGTTTTTCAACCCCACCGATACAGCCGCACAGAAAAGCTAGCTGATGAATTTGGTAAGGCGTTGCAGGCTGCCGATCGGGTTTTTGTAACTGACATTTACCCTGCCGGGGAGTTGCCGATCGATGGGGTGACCTCACAAACGATCGTGGATGCTATTGAAGTCAATGGTGACACCCGTGCTGTTGCCGTTGGGCCAGTAGTCGGTGCCCATCATACTGTGGGAAATTCCATTCAAGATGGTGATTTGGTAATATCTCTTGGTGCAGGAAATGTGCACGAAATTGGAACGAAACTTGCCAGGGATATGGCGATGCTTGAGGATATGCTGCGGTTCTGTGACACAACGGGTATAAAAAAAATCAAACTCTACGAGCCTATGAATCGGCACACTACAATTCGTTGCGGAGGTCCCGCTCAATTATGGATTGAGCCTACTACTTTTAAGACGTTTGCAGCTCTCGTTAGCTACTGTCGTGAACGCGGAATTCCCCAGCGGGTTATCGGTAGGGGATCAAACTTGTTGGTGCGTGATGGAGGTATCCGAGGTGCTGTGATTCATCCATCGGGTGGTGATTTTTCTAATGTCGTAGTAGATGGCGATGTCATAACTGCTGGAGCAGGTGCTCGTTTCAAGAAAGTGGCTAGTGTGGCATCAGCTCACAACCTAACAGGCATGGAGTGGATGGAGGGAATTCCGGGAAACGTTGGTGGTGGTTTGCGGATGAACGCCGGTGCCATGGGAACGGAAACCTTCGATCAGGTGATAAGCGTGACTTTCCTTGATGATGATGGTGAGATCCGTGAGCGCACTTCTGACGAAATTGCCGCGCATTACCGAAATGTGCCAGAATTACGCAGGAACTACGCGTTAGAAGCGAAGTTTCAGGCAAAACTATCGGATGCTGATACCATCAGATCGGTCACGGAGGAGTCTCGCAATCACAGGCGATCCACGCAACCTATTGCAGCCAGTGCCGGGTGTATTTTTAAAAATCCAGAAGAGATGCCCGCTGGTATGCTAGTTGAGAAGCTAGGTATGAAGGAGGCGACAGTTGGTAAGGCGCAGGTCTCTATTGAACATGGCAATTTCATTGTTAATACGGGTAAAGCAACAGCGAGTGATGTGTTAGGCCTGATCGAAAAGATACGCAGAAAGGCAGAGGATGATCGTGGTATCATGATGAATAC
>DPWT01000188.1 GCA_003527555.1 Verrucomicrobiales bacterium
ACAGGCCGTATCGAGCGTGGTATTGTCAAGAAGATGGAAGAAGTTGAGATCGTTGGTATCCGCGACACTCAAATTACAACCATTACCGACATCGAGATGTTCCGTAAGCTGCTCGACGAAGGTCGTGCTGGCGACAACGTAGGTCTGCTCGTTCGTGGACTTAAGAAAGATGACCTCGAGCGGGGCCAAGTTATCGCCAAGAAGGGTAGCGTGACTCCTCACACCGTATTCAAAGGTGAGATCTATGTTCTCTCTAAGGATGAAGGTGGTCGTCACACACCATTCTTTAGTAACTACCGCCCACAGTTCTACTTCCGTACAACTGACGTTACGGGTAGCATCAAACTCCCAGACGGAGTCGAGATGGTCATGCCTGGCGACAACGTCGAGCTTGAAGTAACTCTCATCACACCAATTGCCATGGAAAAAACCATGCGCTTCGCTATCCGCGAAGGTGGCCGCACCGTCGGCGCTGGTCGTGTTGGTGATATCCTCGACTAAACACAACACTCAGGTCTTGTAAGTGCCCACACCCCGGGCAATTGCAAAGTATAGGCTGGTTTTTAGGGGCACTCAGGCAACATCGCCTGAGTGCCCCTCAGTCGCCTAAAGAAATCTCGTTAACAACATCGCACCAGCTAGTCGGAGAATCTGGAGCCATCTAAGAAAAAGCATTCAAATCACAGGGAAGTAGCTCAATTGGTAGAGCATCGGTTTCCAAAACCGAGGGTCGCAGGTTCGATTCCTGTCTTCCCTGCCAGCTTTTTCCATCTCACTCCGCCGCATATCCTGATTTTAAAACACTTCTCTCAAACCCAGCGCAAGCAACACTAATCATAATAAGCATGTTCAGGAAAATCGCCACCTTCATCCACGAGGTAAAAGCCGAGCTACGTAAAGCTTCATGGCCTTGGGACAACGATCCCAAAGCCAAGGGTTTCCAGAAATACAAGGAGCTCATCGATTCTACCTTGGTCGTGCTTATTGCCATGATACTACTTGCAGGTTTCGTTTCGCTGTTTGATCTAATTGCCACAAAGGTAATTGGTCTGCTTACTAATGTGGGATAACCCCCACTGGTTGAAATCAACTGATTTTAGCACTCTCACACACCACTTTACTCCTTATTCCCCAAACAGTCATGCCAATCATCCCTGAAGCAAAAAAGCAATGGTTCGTCGTTCACGTTCTCTCCGGCCAAGAGCAGAAAGTGCGTGATCGTATTCTGCGTAATGCAGAGGCTGAGGAATTGAGCGATTACATTTTCGATGTTCTCGTACCGCAGGAGCGCGTTGAGGAAAACCGCAAAGGCAAAAAAATTGAAACCAAACGCAAGTTCTTCCCCGGCTACATCATCGTTAACATGATGCTATTTGACGAAGATAAGCAGTTGGTAGACAAAACATGGTATTTCATCAAAGAAATGGACGGTGTCATTGGCTTTGCTGGAACTAAGGACAAACCCATCCCCATGCGTCAGCGTGAAGTTGACGGAATGCTCGGCCAGATCAAGGAGCGTGAAGAAAACGTCCGCCCCGCCATTAGTTTCGAAGCTGGCGATACCGTGAAAGTCGGTGATGGTCCGTTCGAAGGTCAAACAGGAACCATCGAGGAAATCGACCACGAAACAGGCAAACTGCTCGTCTCTGTAACTATTTTCGGACGCGATACACCAGTCGAACTCGACGCCTGGCAGGTCGAAAAAGCATAATCTCCCAATGTAGCCGTAAATAGCGGAATCATTTAATCATAACAATACCAACAACTACCACCACCATGGCAAAGGAAGTCAAACAAGTTCTCAAATTACAGATTCAAGCAGGTCAAGCAAACCCCTCGCCGCCGGTTGGCCCCGCACTCGGTCAGGCGGGTGTCAATATCATGCAGTTCTGTAAGGATTTCAATGCAGCCACACAGAAACAAGCGGGCGATCTTTTGCCCACAGTCATCACCGTCTTCAAGGATGCTTCTTTCACCTTCATCACTAAACAGCCGCCTGCAGCTGTTCTTCTCAAGAAGGCAGCTAAAATTGCATCCGGATCTGGTGAGCCTAACACAACTTCATGTGGAAGTATCACCAAAGCCCAGTTGATGGAAGTCGTGAATGCCAAGATCGCTGATCTGAATACCAATGACCCTGAGCAAGCGGCGAAAATCCTCGCAGGAACTGCACGTCAAATGGGCCTCGAAATCAAAGGAATGTAAACAATCTCAGTATGCGGTGTCTATCAGATGCTGTGAACTAATCAAAAACCCCCAGGCAAAGCCTAACTAACCAGCAGGAGAGCTTACAGCTCGTTCGCACTGCAAACAAAACCATGAGCAAAAGAAGCAAACGCTACAAAAAAGCCGCCGAGCTTGTTGAAGAAGACAAGCAGTACGCACTCGCAGACGCCGTAGGAATTATTAAAAAATTTCCGGCCCCTAAATTCGATCCTACCGTCACCCTTGCGTTCAAGCTAGGTGTGGACCCTAGGAAAAGCGACCAAATGGTTCGCGGCTCCGTTGCTCTGCCTCACGGCACTGGTAAGAATGTCAAAGTTGTTGTATTCGCCTCTGGTGAAGCAGCTAAAGCCGCTACAGATGCCGGCGCTGATGAAGTTGGTATGGAAGATCTAATCAAGAAAGTTCAGGAAGGATTTACCGATTTTGATGCCGCTATTGCCACTCCAGACGCAATGCTCGAGGTTCGTAAGATCGCCCGTGTGCTCGGGCCACGCGGCCTCATGCCTAACCCAAAAACAGGAACTGTCACCGAAGACACTGCAAAGGCAGTGAATGCAGTGAAGGCTGGCCGTATCGACTACAAGCTCGATAAAAATGGTAATATCGCCGCAGCCATTGGAAAGGCTTCCTTCTCTGAAGACCAGCTGCTCGCCAACACCCACGCTCTCCTAGAAAGCGTAGTCAAAGCCAAACCAGCTTCCGCGAAAGGAAACTACATCCAGAATGTCACCATAGCTGCCAGCATGTGCCCGGGTGTCGCTCTCGAATCATCCCTATATGCTATCGTCAACTAACTAAACCAAGGAGAAATAAGACCATGAATCCTGATAAAAAATACATCATTGATGAGCTTTTTGAGCGCGTAAATTCATCACCTTTCGTTCTGGTGGTTGACTACACCGGCATGACCGTCCCTGAGTTCAACGAGCTCCGTAACCGTCTCAATGAGAACGGTTCAGAATGCCACGTTGCCAAGAATACCTACATGCGCAAGGCACTCGAAAATGCCGAGCTTCCCGATATTTCCGAGCACCTCCTCGGGCAAACGGCATTCGTCACCGGCGAATCCGACGTCTGCGGTGCTGCCAAAACGATCAAAAACTTCGTCAAGGAGTTTAAAAAACCTGAGGTTAAAACTGGTATCCTCGATGGCGATGTGCTCGATGCAGCACAGATTACCGCCCTCGCAGACCTGCCATCACGCGAAGTTTTGCTTTCTCAGCTTCTTGCCGTTATCAACGCACCAGCAACCAAGCTTGTGCGCACCATCAACGAGCCTGCCACGTCTCTCGCGCGTGTCATTCAAGCGAAAGAAGGAGAATAAGGTATCAAGAATTGGCGCTGCAATGCACCTAGCTTAATGAAAAATTACCCACAAAAAATTAACCAACTTACAACAATCTGAACGGATGGCGTGCACCCCCTCCAGGGAAGCGCCTGATTAAAAAATAAGGTTCCCACGTCGGATCTTAAGCATAAGAGCTGAAATGTCCGGAAGCTCCGGGCGCGACGTAACCAACAAAGGAGAAAAACAAAATGGCTGACCTAACTAAAATAGCTGAAGAACTGGGCAAACTCACCGTGCTTGAAGCCGCTGAGCTTGTAAAATCCCTCGAAGAAGAGTGGGGCGTATCCGCCGCCGCTCCTGCTGCCGTAGCAGTTGCCGCTGGCCCTGCCGACGGTGGTGCTGCTGCCGAGGAAAAAACTGAATTCGACGTCGTGCTTGCTGAAGCCGGTGGTAACAAGATCGCTGTCATTAAGGCAGTACGTGAAGTTGCTAGTGGACTCGGTCTCGCAGACGCCAAGAAGCTCGTAGAGAGCGCACCTGCCCCCATTCTTGAGGGTGCTTCTAAAGATGATGCTGACGCCGCCAAGGCCAAGCTCGAGGAAGCTGGTGCTAAAGTTGAACTCAAGTAGTTCTTCGCCACAAAAGGCTTTCTTTGTGTGCGGCACCTTTATAGGTGCCGCGCACAAGTCAGCCATCTAAAAACAACTCTCTGGGCTGGAAACAGCACGGAACAAAGTGCCTCATGGCACAAACAAAATCTAAGATTCATCATCTAGGTTTTTTAAATATCAAAAAAAAGCAAGCGCCCCCGCTCATCATCCATCCCGCTGATCTGGGAGATACCTAACACATTATATTATCATGGCCGAAAGACGTTACTACGGAACAATTGAGGAAGTTATCGAACCACCTAACTTGATTGAGGTTCAGAGCAAATCCTATGAGGATTTTTTGCAAAAAGAAATTCCCGCATCTCAGCGTGAAGACGCAGGACTTCAAGCAGTCTTCCGTGAGATTTTTCCAATCAAGAGCTACGACGAGGCTATAACCCTTGAATTCATTGCCTACGACATCGAGGAGCCTAAAGCGACGGCTCTAGAGTCTCTCCAGACGGGCGAGACTTTCAGCGCTGCGCTGTATGTTACTTTTAAGCTCAAAGATGAGTCTGGCACCAAGAAAGAGCGCGTTTACATGGGTGAAATGCCCATGATGACCCGCCGCGGAACCTTCGTGATTAACGGCGCTGAGCGCGTTATCGTTTCACAGCTTCACCGTTCTCCAGGTATCTGTTTTGAGACCTCTACGCACCTCAATGGTAAGTTGCTCCACTCTTTCCGTATCATTCCCGACCGTGGTTCTTGGCTTGAGACACAGTTTGATACCAACGATCTTCTCTACGTTTATCTCGACCGTCGTCGCAGAAGAAGAAAGTTCCTCGCCACCACATTCCTTCGTGCCATGGGATGGCCGACCGATCGTGATCTCTGTGAGCACTTCTACAACGTCGAGAAACTGAAGCTTAACGACAAGTTGGATGAGGAGGAGCTTGCCCAAAAAGTTACTTTCGAAGACATTCTAGATGACGAAGTAGTTGTAGTGAAGGCATATGAGCCGCTCACGATTGGAAATGTGCACCAACTCTTAGAACTTGGTCACAAGACTATCGATGTGATCGACTCCCGTGAGGATGAGATTCTCCTCAAGTCTCTGAAAAAAGACCCTGCACACGATGAGGAGTCTGCTCTCAAGGACATCTACCGCAAGCTGCGCCCCGGCGATCCTCCCACAGTAACCAACTCCAAGGCACTTCTTGAACGTCTTTTCTTTGACGAGAAGCGTTACGATCTCACTCGCGTTGGCCGTTACAAGATTAACCAGAAACTCAAACTTGATGTGGACTCCCACACTCGCGTGATGGTTCCTGAAGACTTCTTAGGTGCGGTTAAGTACCTGCTCGGCTTGAAAAAAGGCGATGGTGTGCTTGATGATATTGATCACCTTGGTTCACGCCGGGTTCGTGCCGTTGGTGAACTTCTCGGAAACCAATGCCGCGTCGGCCTTGCTCGTACTGAGCGATTAGTCAAGGAGCGCATGACTCTCTTTGATGTCAACCTCGAGGGGATGACACCACAGAAGCTCATCAACCCGAAGGCGCTCAGTGCTGTCATCCGTGACTTCTTCGGTCGTTCTCAGCTTTCCCAGTTCATGGACCAGACTAACCCATTGGCCGAGTTGACTCACAAGCGTCGACTCTCCGCTCTAGGGCCTGGTGGTCTGAACCGTGACCGTGCCGGTTTCGAAGTTCGAGACGTTCACACATCTCACTACGGACGTATCTGCCCGATTGAGACTCCCGAGGGTCCAAACATTGGTCTGATCAACTCCCTTTGCACCTATGCACGTATCAACGAGTTTGGGTTCATTGAGACGCCGTATCGGCGTGTTAAGAAAGGAAAAGTAAGCAACCAGATCGAGTATGTTACCGCTGACCAAGAGGAAGACTTCCTCATCGCTCAGGCGAACAACCCGATTGATAGCAAAGGAAACTTCCTGACGAAAAAAATAACTGCACGTGAAAGTGGTGAATTTATTGAGGTCGACCCAACTACCGTGGAATATATGGACGTTTCGCCGAAACAGCTGGTCTCTGTAGCCGCAGGGATCATTCCATTTCTCGAACACGATGATGCTAACCGTGCACTCATGGGTGCAAACATGCAGCGACAAGGAGTGCCGCTTCTCATTTCCGATGCGCCACTTGTAGGAACCGGACTTGAGGCAAAGGCAGCCGAGGATTCCCGGGCTGTCATTACCGCTGAAGCTGATGGTATTGTCGCAGCTGCTACAGCAGAGATTATCATCACCACAAAGGACGGTGAAATGCCAGTTTCTGATGAGAAATTCCTCAGCGATATGACCGCTGTTAAAAGTAATCCTGGCAAAGGTATCTTTGCTTATCCATTGCGTAAGTTCATGCGTTCCAACGCAGGTACTTGTCTGAACCAACGCCCAATATGCAATCGTGGAGATAAGGTCAAGGTCGGTGATGTGCTGGCTGATGGACCTAACACCGAAGGTGGTGAACTTGCACTTGGACGTAACATCCTTGTGGCCTTCATGCCGTGGAATGGATACAACTTTGAGGATGCTATCGTTATCTCTGAGAAGGTCGTGAAAGAAGATATTTACACTTCTATTCATATTTCCGAGTTTGAGTGCGCTGCACGTGACACCAAACTGGGGCCTGAGGAAATTACACGTGATATCCCCAACGTTGGAGACGAGGCACTCAAGAATCTTGACCATGATGGAATCATCCGAATTGGCGCCGAGGTTAAGCCTGGCGATATCTTGGTTGGAAAAATCACACCGAAGTCTGAGACTGAGCTTGCTCCTGAGGAGCGGCTTCTTCGCGCGATCTTCGGCGAGAAAGCCGCTGATGTTAAGGACACATCACTGCGTGTGCCATCTGGTTGCACAGGTATCGTTCAAGACATCCGCGTCGTCACTCACGGACTTGCCCGCAAGCGCGAGAACGAGCTGGACCCATCCAAACTCAAAAAGCAGGTCAAAAAAATCAACGATGACTACAAAAAGAAGAAGGATCAGCTCACCGAGCAGTTGACCGAGAAGCTCTCAGATATTCTTTTAGGAGAGAAGATTCCCCTCGATGTTGTCGATGCACAAACAGGTGAGATCATCATCCCTGCTAACCGTAAGATCACCAAGACGCTTCTCCGTAAGCTCGCGGCAATCTATGACCACATTGAGATCGACCCATCACCTATCCGTAACAAGATATTAGAGATCATCTCCACCTTCGAAGGTCGCTTCAGTGAGCTCGACGTGGATCGTGAACGCCGCCTCGACCAGCTCGAGAGTGGTGAGGAAATCGACCCAGGTGCCATCAAGGAAGTCAAGGTCTTTGTCGCAGCCAAGCGCAAGCTTAGTGTAGGTGATAAGATGGCTGGACGTCACGGTAACAAAGGTGTGGTTGCCACCATCGTCCCGGAAGAGGACATGCCGTTCCTCTCAGACGGAACTCCGGTGGAGATCTGCCTCAACCCACTCGGCGTGCCATCACGGATGAACGTCGGGCAGGTTCTTGAAACACACCTCGGCGTCGCTGCCAAGGCTCTCGGATTCACTGTAGCTACACCGATTTTCGATGGTATCCCAGAAGACGAGATCTGGAAGTTCATGAGCGAAGCCAAAAAAGTTGACGGTTTCAATTACGTCGGTGATAACGGTAAAGTCCGCGCACGCAAGAAAGACGAAGATGAAACGCGCGGCTATACTTGGATCGGTGACGGCAAGGATGGCACTGTTGGCGGTAAATCAACTCTTTACGACGGTCGCACTGGTGAAGCATTCCAGAATCCGGTCGTGGTTGGTATGATCTACATGCTTAAGCTAGGCCACCTCGTTGCCGACAAGATTCATGCACGTGCCGTTGGTCCATACTCACTTGTCACCCAGCAGCCGCTTGGTGGTAAAGCTCAGTATGGTGGTCAGCGATTTGGTGAGATGGAGGTGTGGGCACTCGAAGCATACGGTGCCGCTTACACTCTTCAGGAAATCCTCACCGTGAAGTCGGACGATGTCCAAGGCCGCACGAGGATTTACGAAGCCATCGTCAAGGGTGACAACAACCTTGAAGCTGGCACGCCTGAGTCATTCAACGTGCTGATGAAGGAAATGCAATCACTCTGCCTCGATGTCCGACCGGGAACGGGAGGAACGCCGAAGCAAGGAGGAAGTGATTTCTCACTTGATGACCTTACACTCTAACCGCAGTTAACAACCGAACCAAATACTTAAAACTCAAAACATAAAACAATTATCATGAGCGTTGAAACTAACCTGCGTGAACTCTTCGGGGTCAATGACAAGCCCGAGCAATTCGATCACGTCGCCATTACTGTGGCGTCTCCAGAAACCATTCGTTCTTGGTCCAGCGGTGAAGTGCTGAACCCAGAGACAATCAATTACCGAACCTTCAAACCTGAAAAAGGTGGTCTGTTCTGTGAGCGTATCTTCGGTCCAACCCGTGACTGGGAGTGTGCTTGCGGAAAATACAAGCGTATCAAACATAAGGGCGTGGTCTGTGACCGTTGTGGTGTTGAAGTGACTCTCTCTCGTGTTCGTCGCGAGCGCATGGGCCACATCGAGCTTGCTGTGCCTGTCTCCCATATCTGGTTCTACAAGTGCATGCCAAGTCGCATTGGTCTGGTTCTAGACCTTGCCGCGCGCCAGTTGGAGCGAATTATTTACTACGAGGACTTCGTGGTAACAGATGTCGGCTCATCTGAACTTGCTCTGGGTCAGCTTCTCAGTGAGAGCGAGTTGTTTGATGCCGAGGATGCATACGGCGACGGTAATTTTAAAGCAGAAATGGGTGCTGAAGCACTCCAGTCGCTTCTGTCTGGTGTCAAGCTTAAGAAGCTTACCGAGCAGCTTGAGGAGGAAATGCTCAACACCCGCTCGAAGCAGACCAAAAAGAAGCTAGCCAAGCGTATCAAACTTGCTCGTGGATTCGATCAGTCGAATACCCGCCCTGAGTGGATGATTATGAATGTGCTTCCTGTGATCCCGCCGGACCTACGTCCACTGGTTCCATTGGAAGGTGGCCGCTTTGCTACTTCTGATTTGAACGACCTCTACCGTCGTGTCATCAACCGTAACAACCGTCTGAAGAATCTTCTCAAACTGAAGACTCCAGACGTTATCATCCGTAACGAGAAGCGCATGCTTCAGGAGGCTGTTGATGCCTTGTTTGACAACGGACGTCACGGACGTGCAGTGACAGGTGCTGGAAACCGTGCGCTGAAGTCTCTCTCTGACATGCTTAAGGGTAAGGGTGGACGTTTCCGCCAAAACTTACTCGGTAAACGGGTCGATTACTCAGGCCGTTCAGTCATCGTTGTTGGTCCCGATCTTAAACTTAACCAGTGTGGTCTTCCTAAGAAGATGGCACTCACTTTGTTTGAGCCATTTATTATTCGCCGACTCAAGGAGCTTGGCTACTGCCACACCGTGCGTAGTGCCAAGAAGATGATCGACCGTAAGACTACGGAGGTTTGGGATATTCTCGAGGAAGTCACGAAAGGTCACCCTGTGATGCTGAACCGTGCTCCTACTCTGCACCGTCTATCCATTCAGGCATTTGAGCCTGTGCTCATTGAGGGATCCGCACTGCGTGTTCACCCGCTTGTTTGTACCGCATACAACGCGGACTTCGATGGTGACCAGATGGCTGTGCACGTTCCGCTATCTATTGAGGCACAAATGGAGGCACGTCAGCTGATGCTTGCACCTAATAATATCTTCTCACCAGCAAGTGGTAAGCCGATCACGGTTCCTTCCCAGGATATCATTCTCGGTTCCTACTACCTCACTTATGCTCGCACACCGACCGCGAAAGAGCTTGAGGCGCAGAAGGAAATCCATCTGCCATTGTTTGAAAACACCACCGAGGTTGAATTTGCGATTGCTAGCCGTAAGGTGCAGTATCACGACTGGATTCGTCTGCGTAATCCCGATTACGGTTCCAAGAATAAGCACTACGGTGATGCAGAACCTAAGATAATAACCACTACACCCGGGCGTGTAAGGTTCAACGAGATCTGGCCGTCCGGCCTCGGCTTCATCAACTTCAACGTTGGCAAAGGTCAAATTGGTGATATCATCTGGCGCTGCTATCAGTGCGCAGGTCAGGCAGGCACCGTACAGGTGCTCGACGATCTGAAGGGTCTTGGTTTCAGGGAAGCAACTCGTTCCGGTATCTCCATTGGTATCGTCGACATGGTGGTTCCAGAAGAAAAAGGTGCCGAGCTAGAAAAAGCCTACGCAGAAGTTGAGAAAGTGACAAAGCAGTATCGTAATGGTGTAATCACTGACAACGAGCGCTACCAGCAGGTCATTGACATCTGGACCCACGCTTCCGATAACATCGCTGACGCGCTTTACCGTAAGCTGGAGCACAACGAAGGGGATAAGATTGTCAACCCATTGTTCTTGATGGTTGACTCCGGTGCTCGTGGTAACAAGCAACAGATTAAGCAGCTTTCGGGTATGCGCGGTCTAATGGCTAAACCATCAGGTGACATTATCGAGCGCCCAATCACTTCCAACTTCCGTGAAGGGCTCTCCGTGCTGGAATACTTCATCTCCACTCACGGTGCCCGTAAGGGACTTGCCGACACCGCACTTAAAACAGCGGACTCTGGTTACATGACACGCAAGCTAGTAGACGTTTCCCAAGACGTGATTGTCTTTGAAGAAGATTGTGGGACCGTTAATGGTATCACTGCCGAGCCAATCATCGAAAATGATGAAGAGGCGGCATCTCTAGCTACCCGTATCTACGGCCGCGTTTCCCGTGAAAGGGTTAAAGACCCCGTCACCGGCAAGGTCATTCTCAAGGTTGGTCAGCTTATCGGCGAGAAGGAAGCGAATAAGATCGAGGAGCTCGGCTTCGAGCGACTCAGGATCCGCTCCACTCTCACATGCGAGGCTGATCGCGGTTGCTGTCAGAAGTGTTACGGTTTAAACTTGGCTTCTGGTAAATTGGCTAAGATTGGAGAAGCCGTTGGTATCATCGCCGCCCAGTCGATTGGTGAGCCAGGCACCCAGTTGACCATGCGGACGTTCCACGTTGGTGGTGTTGCATCATCATCGTTCAAGCAACCGATCATCAAAGCTGAGACTGGTGGCACCGTAGTTTACAAGGACGTACGCTCTGTGAAGGATGCTGACGGCAACTTCGTGGCACTTAACAAGAAAGGTTCTATCGCAATACGCGACAAGAACGGGCTCGAGCTCAAGTCATACAACCTTGTGATGGGATCTGCTATTTCCATTCCTGATGGTGAAAATGTTAAAAAAGGCCAAGTTTTCGTGACTTGGGATCCCTACAACGTGCCAATTCTCACGGAGAAGCCAGGTAAGGTCGAATTCCGTGATATGATCAAAGGAATCACCGTGCAGTCCGAGACTGATAAGGAAACCGGGAAGAAGGGTATGGTGGTCACTGAGCACAAAGAGGATCTGCACCCGCAGGTCGTTGTCATTGATCCCAAGACTTCCGAGGTTGTTGCCAGCTACTCAATTCCCGTCGGAGCGCACCTCTCCGTTAAGGAAGGATCGAGTGTTAAGGGTGGTGCCCAGCTTGCACGGACACCGCGTAAAATCTCCAAGACTGGTGACATCACGGGTGGTCTTCCGCGAATTGCCGAGCTCTTCGAAGCCCGTCGCCCGAAAGAGGCATGCACCATTGCTAAGATCGACGGTGAGGTTTCCTACGGACCGAACGTTCGTGGTAAGAAGAAAGTCATCGTTACTGACATGGATACCGGCGAGCACGCAGATCATCTCGTGCCAATGGGTAAACACATCATCGTTGGGGAAGGGGACTTCCTCCACCGTGGCGATCAGATCACTGAGGGACCTGTTTCCCCCGACGATTTGCTTGAAGCATGCGGTGCGCAGGCACTACAAGAGCACCTCACTAACGAAGTGCAGCGGGTTTACCGTCTGCAGGGTGTTGAGATCAATGACAAGCACATTGAGATCGTCATCCGCCAGATGCTTCGCAAGGTGAAGATCACCGAGCCCGGTGATACCGAATTCCTATGGGGTGACCAGATTGATCGAACCACCTTCAAGAAGTCTAACGAGGAAGTCGTTGCCAATGGTGGTAAGGCGGCCGAGTCCGAGCCAGTGCTTTTGGGTATTACCAAGGCGTCGCTTGAGACTGAGTCGTTTATCTCCGCTGCATCCTTCCAGGACACCACGCGTGTATTGACCGATGCATCTACCATAGGTCGTATCGATCACCTTCGCGGCTTCAAGGAGAATGTCATCATGGGTCATTTGATTCCTGCTGGCACTGGATTCCATCAGCACAGAGACACAGATATTGCGTTTACTGTTGAAGAGCCAGAACCAGTGAAGGAAGAGCCAGCTGAAGAAACTGATGGTGATTCTGATGGCGATCCAACTCCCGAGGCGGATGCGCCAACTGAAGAAGTCAGTGCCTAAACGCTCTCGACTAAAACAATTCAAATCACAACCCGGCTTCGCAATATGTGAAGTCGGGTTTTTTCTAGACTATCTGTAGATTGTTAAATTCATGATAACTGTATCTGCTGAAGTGTCGTGAAGCCGGTAGCTATAGCACAGTAAAAATAAGAACAAAAGTGATAGAGCGCATCATGATCAAGC
>DPWT01000122.1 GCA_003527555.1 Verrucomicrobiales bacterium
TTGAAGTACGCCTGACCCTTGGAGTTGTCCCAGCCGGCACGGAAACCGAGCCGACCAATGCGTCCAAACCCATTAATAGCGATATTCATAATAATTTTTTAGTATAGACAATAGATTTTGAGGCTAGCAGCAAACCGGATTAGTAGCACACAGTTCGGGACGTCCTTGACAGCAGTCTTCGGTGAGAAATTGCATTAGTGAGGACATGCCTTCAATGTTCAGTCGATATATGATGGATCGACCATCCCGCTCCGCGGTCACTAATCCTGCTTGCGATAGCTCTTTGAGGTGAAACGAAAGTGTTGGTTTGGGGATAACAAGTTGATCTGAGATGTCTCCTGCGCATATCCCTTCATGCCCACAACGAACGAGTAAGCGAAATACCTCCAGTCTATTTGGTTGTGCAAGCGCAGACAGTGCGTTAGCTGCAGTTTTTATTTCCATGATTGTGGAAATATCAAACATTATACGGACTGTCAATTGCCAAGTGAGTGTCAAAAAAGTCACACGGAAGCAAAAGCTGAGAAAATCTTGATGTGCTTTGGGTGATAATTTGATGGTAAGTTTATCACTATTAATGTCTTATAGTTTCACTAAAGATGATTTTAGGTACAACTTACAGATTGCAGATCAACACATCGGTTCATCTCAAGGAACTGGATGATGAGGCGTGCCAGGCTCTTGTCTCTATCATGCATCATGTATCAATTTTGTATGGCGTTCAGATATTAACCTACCGAATCCGGTGGGCAAACATAATGATGTTAGTCGAGTCGAGGTTAGATTATTTTTCAATTAGAGATTTTTTGGCTGCAGATGAGGGTGATTTAGGTAGTGGAAAAACCATGCTGTTTGATCATTTCAGCAAGTATTTTGGTGATAATGCTGTCGATTTATTGAACCATGAAATATCGAATATTGCTGAGTCACTGGGTGTATCAGAGGATATCGCGACGCATCGAGTAGCAAGAAGAATAGGGAATACTGAGGAGTTTCAGGTTCACGTGAGTAGGGATTTTAGTAAATGGGTAGAGCGAAATCGCCCTCAATTATTTTCTGAGTTGGATGGTCAAATTATTGGCGATGTAGCTCAAGGCTTGATGGTAGAAGGTGATTATTCTCTGAGAAATACGGCATCGGAGATGGATCATGCGGCGGTTGATTTGGTTTTGGGGCATGACACACCTGCTGTATGTTCTGGTTATGCTGATGCTCTGAGAGGAAATCAGCATGCAATAACCGGTTTAAAGATACTGACGGCTTGTCCTGACATTGCCTCTGTGGAGAAATTAGAATATGGTGCATGGTTGCACATGGACCGTTCTGAGCTTTTGTCAGAGCTAGAGACAGAGGTGGGCAAGATTGAAGATACTTCCCTATCTAACTGTAATGGGCAGCACTTAGTAAAAAGAAAAAGGAGGTCATCAAGAAGAGCATCTGTGGATCGTGTTAAAAAACAGGTGAGGGTTACATCTGAAATTCCTTTTGGGTTAAAGAGTGTTATATCCGGATTTATGTTACTACTCATTATCATCGGAGGTATGGGCTACTTTGCTTTGAATTCAGCTACTCAAAAAAACGCTTCGCCAGAGCCGCTGGAGGCTAATGAACTTGTTTTAGTTGATGATGCGAAGTCATACGAGTCAGATGATTTATCCATTCAATTAGGTGAGCTAGCTAGCCCTGAGGCATATGAACTAGCCAAAAAGTTTGCCATGAGTAGCGACCCTAATGAGAGGCTTAAGATGTCCCGAAATCCTGAGCAAACCAAAAAGCATCTACCCGATTACCCGGCGCAGGCCATCGATGTGCCAGCAGAAAGGATAGATAGAGGCAAAATATTAAGATCTTCTGACATCGTCTTTCGTGCATTCCCCGCCATTTTTTCTGATGGAAGTAGACGTGTTATATGTGTGTTGATCACAGACGATGGATTGCGAGTCGACTGGGACTCTTATGCGTTTTATGGCACAGCGACTTGGCCGGAATTGCTGAGCGGGGAAAGAAAGACTGCTGATATTCGTGCGTTAGCTAGTCAAAGATCTTATTATAACTTCAATTATAGGGATGAAAACCAATGGCTATGCATCGAGTTGGTAACCCCTGATTATGATCGTAGCCTCTATGCTTATGCACACCGTACATCTCAAACTGGGAAGATGCTCATCGGTTGGCTAAAAGATGCCCCTGCCAAAGCTAGGCGGCCTCTGACCCTGAGAATTTCATCAACTGCAGAGGATAGTAAGAGAAGGCAGTTTACGATTGAACGGTTGCTTGCTCTCAGTCCAGTGGTGGGCGACGTGGATGCTGAGGATACCATAAATCTTGACGATTTATAGGTAAGTTGGGGCATGTATTACCATGGATGTAATGCAAGCAGATCATTTAGATTCGCCCACTGGATAGCAATTAGGCTATTTTTTGCCCTGCTATTCGAGCTTAATCAACAATGGTGATGTGCTGACAGCAAACCAAACTCCAATCCTTGTTTTTGGATTCTCAATAAATGGTGTATGTCCGAATGATTGAGACAATCAGAGAATCAGTTGTGAGGCGCCGAGTGCAGGTGAATAGTTCTATTTATTATCACCTTTTTGGTCTTTTTTAACCTCTTTTTTTTGTGCGGGCACAAACTTTAGAACTGTTCCGTTGATGCAGTATCGCTTGTCGGTGGGGGTGTCAAACCCTTCACCCGTGAAGACATGTCCAAGGTGCGCGTCGCAGACGTTACAGCGGACTTCAATGCGAAAACCATCAAGGTCACGTATCGACTTTACGTTTTTTGCCTTCGATGGATCATAAAATGATGGCCAGCCACAACGCGCATCAAATTTTTCTTTCGAGGAAAACAACTCAGCGTTGCAACCGACGCAGTAGTATGTGCCTGCGCCTTGTTTTTTGAACTGTTTATATACATCTCCACCTGGACGCTCAGTGCCCGCTTGACGTGCAATACGATACTGTTCCGGAGTGAGCTTTTCTCTCCATTCTTGCTCCGTTTTTTCCACAGGCTTTGTCGGTTGGGCGGGGGGAGTGTCTGATGTGTGCATGGGCTTTTGTTCTTCTGCAACGGTTGCTAAATGTGCGACCACGATCATAATACTTCCAATAACGATATACGTAAGAAATTTACTGCGCACAAACATAACTAATTATATGCAAAGTAGAGCAAATGATGCGAGATGTCAAACACGCGCACATCACCTATTAATTTGCTAGCCCGATTGGTAGAAATACATTCAGCAACATAGTTAGGAAAAAATTTATGATCAGTATAGCCAGAGAGGAGAAAACCATAGCGCGTGTTGTTCCCTTACCGACACCTACAGCTCCGTCTTTTGCTTTCAATCCTTGGTGACAAGAAATAAGAACAATTAGGATTCCAAAAACAAAACCTTTAATGAGGGCAATATAAATGTCTGCAATTTCCGTATGTTCCTGTGTGTGATGAACCCACCATGCTTCCGAGATACCGAATGTCTGAGTGCCGACCACCCAGCTGGCTGTAATACCGAAAGCCGAGGCCTCGGTGATAAGCAAAGGCACTGAGATTATCATTGCTATCATCCTCGGTGTTACCAAGTAATCGATGGGATTTACACTCATTGAGCGAAGGGCATCGACTTGTTCAGTGACTTGCATGGTGCCGATTTCTGCAGACATTGAGGCACCCACTCGCCCGGCCAACATGACTCCCGTGAGAACAGGGCCTAGTTCTCTTAGCATGCCCACACTCACTAATGCGCCTCCCATCGATTCCATTTTTAATCCACTGAGCTGAAATAGCCCTTGTGCTGCGAGTACTGCGCCGACAAACGCACCGGTTATGATGACAACTGGCTGCGACCTAAATCCGATTTCAACGATCTGGTTGAGGAGTATGCGCCCGCGTATTTTGCCGCGTAACAAAGACTCTAGGATTTTGCATGTAAGCTCATACAATTGCCCCAGATAATCTAGAAACAATAGAACTGGTTTGCCTAACGCTACGAGCATGACAATAATCTATGCTTATTTACTAACTGCGCCAACGGCAAAAATAAAACGTATTCATCTTCAACAAAAAAACCTGAACCACACTAAGCGGTTCAGGTTTTCGGGTTAATGATTTATTAAGAGCTGAGCGCTTTTATTAAAGCGAGCCCTTGAGGCTGGATGAGCACTTAAAACCAACTGTTTTGGAGGCTTTAATTTGCATGGCTTCACCAGTCTTCGGGTTGCGACCCTGACGGGCTGCACGATGTTTGACTGCGAAGGTACCAAATCCAATGAGTTGGACTTTACCATCACTTTTCACACCACTTGCAATGCTATCAAGGACAGCGGCAAGGGCATCTTCTGCGCAACGTTTAGTTGCATCTTTCCCGAGGGAATTTTGAACGGCTTCGACGAGTTCGGATTTATTCATAACATGGATCTTTTGGCATCATTGGATGCTATTGTAAAGTTAAATAATACTCTATTTTCCCTAGGGATTGCTTGACTTGCGGATGGTTTTTGATTGGCGGTTTCGCCGAGCTGTCTCCTCAAACCCCCATTTAGAGAGGTTTCTAACATGTTAGAAACTGTTAGTGTAGAAGGAATATGGCTTTATTTAGACCTTGATGCATATTGACGTCTCTCATTTGATATGAGAGAAATCACTCTAATGGAGAAACTAGGATCTGAATTAGTTGCCCGTGCGGCTCGGGCTGTGCGTTCCGTTGCAAGTGCTATACCACGCAGAGATAATATGGAGCAGGAGCTGGTCGATGCTGAAGTGGCGCAACAGCGAGGTCATTTCTTACCTGATGAAAACGAGCGGCTCTGTGAAATTTTTGCACGCTATTTGAGTGCGCGGGGCATTTTGCTGGAAGTCGTGGCGACCATCGAGCCGATCCTCGATCAGCTACCAAAGGCCACTGGTCGAAATCATGAGAGCGAATGGCAATGCTGCATGCGCACCTATATTATCGGGTTCACAGCCGCTGCGATGCTCGTACGATCAGCAACTTATATGGTGAGCTTTGCGCAGAACAGGTCTGTGGTTTGGAAAAAACTCGATGAAGCTGAGCCGCGCTACGGAATCCCCGTCAAGAGCTTTACCATGGTTTATAAGAATCTTGGCTCTGCGAGGCGAATGTATAGATTTCACGAGGCGATGACATTTTACGAAGTGTATCGTGATGACATCACAGCACTATCTGATGATCCCTTGGTTGGCGAGCTGGTGCAGATTCTTGCACATGAGGAGCAATTTTTTGAAACACGGAAACGCAACTACTTACAAAAGAAGTGGGCGTATCGGCGCCATTCTTTCAAGCGACGACATATTTCTGGATATAAAAAAGTGATGTTTCACCTTTTTAAGTTCAGTGGTAGCGCGATCGCGGAGATGAAGCAGCCATTCGTCAAGCCCACGGGGCAGGGTAAGCGTGTTACCAAAACTACACGGGATGCCCTAAAACCTATGCTTAGGGCGGGGGATGTCATTATTACCAGGCATGATGACGCTCTGAGTAACTTATTTCTTCCTGGCTTCTGGCCTCATGCTGCCTTGTATTTAGGGGAGCAGCAGGAGCGTGATGCGCTTGGCGTTGTAATGGCAGATCGCAATAATCGTTGTTTAGAAGCGGCGCAATTTCTTGAAGCTAAAAAAGATGGTGTGCTGGTTCGCCCATTTGAAGAAACTTTGTTGGTCGATGCCTTCATGGTTATTCGCCCACGGCTAGAGAATAAGCAACGTGCCCAAGCGCTCAACAGAGCACTCATGCATGAAGGCAAACTTTATGATTTCATGTTTGATTTTCGCAAGGCTGATAGACTTGCCTGCACGGAGGTAATATATCGTGGTTACCATGGTATTGGGTCGATCACTTTTGAGCTCAGAAAACATAAGGGCAAACTCTGTCTATCTGCAGAGGATCTCATTGCTCAGGCGCTAGACTCAGGGCACTTCGAAAAGGTTGTGGAGTTCGGGGTTGATACTAATGTGCTTACTTAGTTTTCACTTCCTACACGCATATATTACATATGTGCTTACTTTCCAGCCAGTTACATACTCTTATGAAAAGTTTGTGAAAAATTTCACAAATAGACTTGCGCGCTATCACCGCACACGATATAGCCCCGTCCGCCAACATCGTTGGCTACCGCATTATGACCAGTTTCCTGTCATCAAGCACATTTAAATTTTTCCTATCCTTAGCGATTCTTGCGCTGGGCACTGG
>DPWT01000156.1 GCA_003527555.1 Verrucomicrobiales bacterium
CTTTACAATTCGCACTTTATCAGCATTTTTTTTTGCAAGTCGCTCCAACACGGGAGCGATTGTTTTGCAGGGTGGTCACGTATCAGAGTAATATTCTACAATAACCAGACGGGACTCACTGTTGATGATCTTTTTACCTTCAGATTGATCGACTGCCAAAACCTCAACAATGTGAGTTTGCCTTGCCTCATCGTTTTGACCGTCTTCGTCTGACCAGAATGGCATAATAGACGTAAGTTCCTTGGCCTTTTCACAGGAAATTGCGCCGAATGCTACAGCCACAAAAACAACGCAGCAGAAATGTTTCCCAGCACACTTCAAATTGTTCATGTTTGTTAATTATTACAGTTTCCTAATCAATACAACTCAAGAATCATTTTTATTGGATAAACTCATTAAAACATTTCATATTAGGTTCTTGTTTAAGCTGTATTTCTTGTGTGTATGAAGTTAATTTCACCTGCATGAAAGTTGGCATCATTGCAAACCCAAACAAGGCCGGCGCCAAGGATACCCTTGAGGCTCTCTGCATGGCGCTGAAAAACAAAGGTGTCACTACACTTCTTGAAGCCCAAACAGCACAGCTCGCAGGGAATCAAAACGGCGTCGATCCTGCAACTTTCGCGGACACCTGTGATCTAGTCGCAGTGCTCGGTGGTGACGGAACTATGCTGAATGCTGCCAGTCAAATTGGTCCAGCAAGTATACCAGTAGCAGGAATAAATATTGGCACACTCGGATTCCTGACCACCTGCACTGATGCAGAAGTAGATATTTTTGCAGACGCAATCACCTCTGGAAAGTTTACCTTGATCAAGCGAATGCAGCTGAAAGCCAGCGTGATCTCTGAAAATGGCACAGAAAGCCATTTTCGCGCTCTTAATGAGATAACATTGGCACGTGGCCAAACAGGTCGACTAGTCTCACTCGATGCTTGGGTAGATGGCGAGCTCCTTAACCATTATCGTGCAGACGGCCTGATCGTTGCCACTACGACAGGATCTACCGCATATTCCCTCTCCGCCGGGGGGCCATTGATAGCACCAAAAGCAGATGTTTTTGTTATAACCCCAATCTGCCCGCACAGCTTGAGTAACCGCTCACTAGTTGTATCAGACAATTCAAAAGTCGAGCTTGCTCCGGCTCCTGATGCCGAATGCCCAATGCTCTTCACCGTGGATGGTCGTGAAGTTATCAACATCAACCTTCATGACCGTATCGTTGTTCAGCAAGCAGGGCATGCCTTACCTCTGCTGCGATTAGAAGACAGGTCGTTTTACACAACCTTACGCCAAAAACTAGGATGGGGGCGTAGTTAGTAAAATGCCATTGTTTAGCCTGTGATTTACATGCGCATCAGATTTGAGGTTGCATACTTACAATTGATGGGCTGGTATCAATCGCGTGAGATATAACCCCGCCAGCTCTCAGTTCTTTGTTCGTAACCGTTCCCGCTTGGAGAAATTATTGAGCGGCTCAAGCATTGCTATTTTTAACTCGAACGATGTCATGCCAACCAATGCAGATGGCACAATGTCGCTCAGCCAAAACACGGATTTATATTATTTGTGTGGTATAGATCAGGAGGAATCGGTCTTGGCTCTTTTTCCAGATGCTAAAAATCCAGCAGATCGTGAAATTCTATTCATACGCGAAACCAATGAACATATCGCGATCTGGGAAGGTGAAAAACATAGTAAGGAAAAAGCCACAGCACTCTCTGGTATTAATAATATCCAATGGACTAGTCAGATTGATGCTACGCTTCACCGGCTTATCCTCCAAACGAGAAATATCTACCTCAATACAAACGAATATGTAAGAGCAGACACTTCCGTGCAAACTCGCGATTCACGTTTTATCAAAAATTGCATAGCTAAATACCCACTTCACAACTACGAGCGACTTGCTCCGCTCATGCACCGCCTGCGCATCAGAAAAGACAAAGAGGAGATCAAGATGCTGCAGCAAGCCTGCGATATTACTGAGTCAGGATTCAGAAGGGCACTGAACTTTGTCAAACCTGGCGTCGGTGAATGGGAAGTAGAAGCAGAATATGCACACGAATTTATAAGGCACAAATCCAAGGGCTTTGCTTACACGCCGATTATTGGCAGTGGCAAAAATGCCCTATGCCTACATTACATGGAAAATAATCAGATTTGTGAAGATGGTGCCATGTTGCTCATGGACGTGGGTGCTGAATACGGCAATTGGAATGCTGACATGACGCGCACTATCCCCGTGAACGGCAAGTTTAGCGATCGCCAACGCGCAGTATACAATTCTGTACTTACCGTGATGCGCAAGTGTAATGAGATCATGCGCCCAGGCATTCTACCCGCTGATTACCAGAAGAAATCGGTGGAGTTTATGGAACAAGAGCTAATCATTTTAGGTCTGATCAATGCCGATGATGCCAGAAATCAAAGTGATGATAAACCTTTGGTTAAAAAGTATTTCATGCACGGCACATCACACCACCTTGGCCTCGATGTGCATGATGTTAGTCCTTCGGAAGAGCCCTTCGCTGCAGGTATGGTATTAACGATTGAGCCAGGTATTTATATCCGCGAGGAGAATATGGGAGTCCGACTTGAAAATAACATTCTTATTGGTGAGACTGAAAACATAGACCTTATGAGTAATATTCCGATTGAAGCCGCGGAAATTGAAGCACTCATGGCGGGCACTAATTAACGAATAAATCACTCACCTTGCCGGCGCATTATCAGAGCCGATTATCACGAGCTAATAAGCAGTCATATTACAGCAAAGCACTATAGCTTTCCCGTTATATCGTTTCCCTGTTGCTGCTGCTGTGGCGCGCCAGTCATCAACACATCAATACGTATCCGACTAACAAAGGCTATTGATCATATGGACTCCGGTTAAAACCCACCCATTGCATGAATGCATACCTCACGACTTTGGGGTAAATTCCCATAGGCATTTTCAAGTGCCATCTTTGCATTAGTACGCTCATGAGCAACACCCAACAGACGCGCCATTTCGCTCTCGTAATGCATCAAGCCCCTGAGATTCGCACCATTTTCACCCAAATAAACAATACCTCGACGTAATAGATCATACAACTCAGGCACCGGGTGATCCGGCTCCACCACATGAGAAAAAAGTTGTCCGAAATATGAGGCTATCAAAATATCCGTATATTTTTTTCGCAAATTTTCACCATAGTCAGTGATCGCCACCTCCCGCAAAGTATGCAGTTCCCCCTTGCGGCTTCTTACCCAGCTAAGTTCACCATGGAAAAACAAATCAAGCTTCCCGGCAAATGAGCTCTTAGGGCGTCGCGCTCCTTTCGCCACAGTTTTAACAAGACCATCTTGCTTCGTACACCAATGCACGATCAAACTCGTCTCTGTGAGCTTAGTCAGCCTAATGATGATACCAGATGAATGATCCATTGCGCACACAGAAATTGGCTCAAAACAGATTACTAAACAACAAATTAGAGTTTCATTCTTGGAAATTCACGCTATCACTCGCAACCATATGAGTGAACAGAACACCGCTGACCTCCTGGCGCTGGACACCGGGGCACTAAAAAGCCGCTTGTCCGAACTCAGGAGGTATCTTTGACGTGCCCAACCTTGAGAAAAAACTCTCAAACTTCGATAAAACAATGGAAGATCCCACATTCTGGGATGACACCGACAAGGCTCAAGCCACCGTTGCCGAGACTAACCTCATCAAGGGGAAATTAAATCCATTTCTTGAACTTGAAAAACGAACAGCAAATTTGAATGAGGTTATCGAGTTGGCCAAAGAGTCCGATGATATGGACTTTGCACGTGAGGCCAATAGCGATTACTTTGCCATTATCTCTGAGTTAGAAAAATTTGAACTGATAACTCTACTAGATAAACCTACTGATGGGGGTAATGCCTACCTAACGATACAAGCAGGGGCAGGAGGAACGGAAGCCTGCGACTGGGCGGAAATGCTTCTTCGCATGTACAGCCGCTGGGCAGAATCTAAAGGTTTTAAGGTCACTAGTCTTGATTATCAAGACGGTGATGGTGCTGGATGCCGCACGGCTTCTCTGAAAATTGATGGCTCTTACGCCTACGGATATCTAAAAAATGAGCGTGGTGTTCATCGCCTAGTGCGTATCTCCCCATTCGATGCAGCTGGTAAAAGGCACACGTCTTTTTCCGCTATTGATGTTTCCCCGGAAATCTCCAAGGATATCAATATTGAAATTCCTGAATCCGATGTGGAGATCAACACCGCGCGCTCCGGTGGAGCTGGAGGACAAAATGTCAACAAAGTAGAAACTGCCGTCATCCTTAAACACAAGCCGACGGGCATTATGATTCGCTCCACACAAGAACGATCTCAACTGCGTAACCGCGAGAATGCTTGGTCTCTCTTACGTGCCAAGCTCTATCAAATTGAGGAGGATAAGCAAAAGGCAGAAGCAGACCGCGAATACTCGGCTAAAGGCGAGATTGGTTGGGGAAGCCAAATCCGATCCTATGTCTTCCAACCCTACCAAATGGTGAAGGACTTGCGTACCGGCGAGGAAACTGGCAATATCTCCTCAGTCATGGACGGCAATATCGATGCATTTATTGAAGCTAAGTTGAAAGGCAAAACACGAGGCACTTAATCTTTTCATTTTAAAAATTTAAAACTCTAAT
>DPWT01000180.1 GCA_003527555.1 Verrucomicrobiales bacterium
CGTAACTGCCAGAATATTTTCCGGGGCAATTTTACGCTCTACCATGTGTGCGATCCGACACGTTACAGTGCGTGTTTTTCCAGTGCCGGCACCAGCTAGAATAAGCACTGGTCCATCGAGTGCATTGACTGCATCGGCCTGAGCCGAGTTTAAACTGGAGACTTGGAACGACATAAGGATTGCTGCGCTTGAGCGCGCGCAGGGATAGCCCCTATATCACAATAATTAAACTCCAAATCCAAAAAAAAGAATAGGCTGTCTATAAATATGCCGCAACTACCATGGTCCCCAATATTTATAGCAATTGCCTTGTTAATCTCACCCCCCCCTCATGTAGCCCGATTTAGGACACACAACCGGATTATTTCGCGCAGTATGAGAAATACTTGGTAAGACCGTGTCAGCCAAATCGGCTGGCAACTCAAAAGAAAATTAAAATGCCTTTCGAACTGCTGGTTTATCTTTTTCAGGAATTGGCATATCTCTCTCGGTCTGATCAGACTGATCAGCTGGCAAAACATGCTTAACTGGAGTGTTAGGTATCTCTGGCGCATTCAGATCAATATCCTTGGGCCAGATAAAAAATACGCCCAAAAGGACGGAATATGCCAAGCTACCTGCCCAGATGAGCTTCCAATTGCTAGTTTCACTGAACCAATTGCCAACTCGCTCGCGAATCGGACTACATGCCGGCCGTTTCTGCAGCTCTAGCCGCTGTCGGCGGTGAAACTCATCCAGTAATTCTTCAAAATAAGTATCGTTAGGTTGCTCATGACGCTTAAGCGCAATGAGTTTCTGGACATCGCTAAAATTTTCTTCTTTCATAGTATGTTATGGTTAGTTGATTGGCACGATTTGATTCAAAAAAGGATGAGCTTGGTCAGCAAGACTTTGTGATAATAAGGTATGTCTAGGGCTGGGGACGTTGATCTAGCTTATCATTAAATTAATGGTCTGAGTTGTTTGTGGGGGTGATAAATTCTCCTAAGTATCCTTGAAGCTGTTTGTGTGCGTAATAGAGACGTGATCTCACAGTTCCTTCGGATACGCCGAGAATACGACTAATTTCAGCGTGTGGCATGTTCTGGATGTCGAACATCGTCACAACCGCTCTATGATCTTCAGACAGCTCTTGCATGGCTTCGTTCAATTTTTTTTGAAGTTCATGAATATTAGACTGTCGCCGCGGGTTGGCAGCATGTGCCTGATCAATGAATGCAGGATCACTCTGAATGCCAGAATCGATGTCATTGTAGCTGTATACGGCGCGCCTTTTCCGTTTTTTGAGAAAATTCAGGGTCGTATTGACGGAAATCGAGTAAATCCATGTATAGAAGGTCGATTTGCCCTGAAACCTAAGCAATGAACGATACGCTTTCGCAAAAATATCCTGAAGAAGGTCATGGGTGTCTTCCTTGTTCGACGTCATGTTATATACCATGCCATAGAGCTTGCGACTATATTTCACTACCAGTTCGTCGAAAGCACAGGTGTCTCCGTCCTGTGCGCGCATGACAAGCTCCGCGTCAGGATCAATGGTTTTTTTCTGTCGTTCTGCCATACGTAGCTGGAGTAATTCCGCATCAGAGAGGTATCAGAATGACTTATGAAGCGGTGGGTGTCAAAGCCACATCTTCGCCAATGGGACCGATCAGGCTAGACGCGTGATACGCACCCCCACACTACGCGTATTGGGCAGGATAAATTTCTCAATCTCGATAGCAACTCGGCTCACAGAGAAGTTTTCCACGACAGAGGCTGCTATGTCCTCGGCTAGGGTCTCAATGAGTTTGCGTGGACGCTCGGACGCGAGCTGCTCGATGTGTAGCGCAACAGCGTGGTAGTCGATGGTACGCGTTATATCATCCTGCAGAGGCTGAGGATCTGAAAATGGGTGGAGTCTGACATGAAGCAGCAGCTCCTGCGGCTGTGCACGTTCCTCATCGGGCACACCAACATGGCATGTCAAACGTAACCCTTTAATGATAATTTCGTCGGTATCTTTCATCAGCGCTCCAATGGTTAGCTTTTAAGTAGATTTTTAACCTCAAATAAATCGCGAGCAATAAGATCCGGTGACGATTTCTCGAGCTGCATAGCACTCTGGTAACCAGTGAGCAGGGCAATCGATGCCACTCCGCCATGGCGAGCAGTCTCAATATCGTGTTGCATGTCACCGAGAAATACGGTGTGGCTAGGATCAAGTTGATGTGTATCCATGATATGATGAATTTGATCTCGCTTGTCGAGTACACCTGCATAAGCAGCTTCAAAATAGTGATCTACGTTCAGCTCCTGAGAGTGACGATGAAAGGAAGATGCATCCATCGAGCTGAGAATGAACATGCGTTTATTGTGGGCAGAGAGATGCTGGAGAAAATCCACGGCATGCGGGAGTAGTGGTGTAGTTACACCAGATGCCTCTGAAGCAGCAAAACCAACGCGGAAATGATCCTCAAGCTCATCCAAAGGAACATTAGGTATCACCTCTTTATAAAATCCAGCGTATGGTAATCGAAATTGGCTGCGAAACTCGGATCTGCTCAACTTGCTTAAGCCATACTGCTCCATCACGTGGTTGGTGGCATCAAGCACCATGCTCAGATCATCCACGAGTGTCCCCGACCAGTCAAAAATCCAGTTCTCATAGCGATGGAAATTTTCCCGTATCATGTTTCTAACCAATTTTGAATATTACCTGTTTGACACTATCACTGCCAAGCTCACGGCGAAGATTTACAAGAAGCTTACCACTCATTTGTTGCAGGTGGAATTTCATTGTAGGTTGAAGCACACGGAGCACGAGTACGCCATCACGAATAGAAACGGGCACGGTGTGACGTGCAACAAAATCACCTGCAACACTTACCCAAACTTGCTTTAACCGCTCCTCCTCGACTCCCTCTGAAAGACCGATTACTTTGAGTAAATCTGATAAGAATTCATCTGGCTTATGGATGTTACGCGCTGGATCTGGAGGATCGATACCACCACGCCACTCCGTCAGTATCTTGACCCGCGCACGAGTATTTCCTGTCGATTTGGACTGTTGCCGTTTATTTGCCATCGTCGCCAATGGCCTCTACTGGGCAACCTTCCATAGCCTCGACACATTGCTCGCGCTCTTCGTCATTTTCTGGCTGCTTAAAAACGTAGGAATAACCCTCGTCCTCTTCACGGGTGAAATTGTTTGGTGACGTCTCGCGACACAGGTCACAGTCGATACACTGGCTGTCCACGTAGAACTCGCCCTTAACGTTTTCTGGATTGATGTCTTCTTTGTCGGCCATGTTGTTGAATGTTACTTAAATTGTCGGGGTTTCCATCGCCCAAGAATGGCAACGAAGCAAGTCATAAATCTATACAAACTCGCTCTACTGGTAGTATTTCTGCTGGTCAAACGTCTCTTAAACAGTTAATTCCACTTACTTGAAGCTTCTGTTCAACCTCAGGCATGCCAGTCATTAATCATGGATAAAAAAGACAAGCAGACAACCCGTACGAGCCGAGATATGTCCATCCAACTGGAAGAGGACAACCTCTGGGACCTAGACGACGATTGGGATGTTGGGGCAGATTCTCCCGACAGTGTAACACAAACGACCGCTGAGGCTGACGAACCAAAAGAAAACCTGACAGAAGATTTTCAGAAAGAAGATGGGCCAGCAATGGTAGAGGCTGATAAATCTGAGAACCACCCAGACACGGATCTAGAAGAAACCGAAAAGGAAACCCCAGCCGAGAGAGCGCCGGATGAAAATCCTCAGAAAAAATCAGCGGGAGAAGTTACTGATATTTCCGAGAAAACGGTCAAGGGCACCGCCGTTGCAGATACGACCACAAAAAAACACTCACTTAATACGATAGAAAAAGTAACGCTCGCCGCACTGGCAGCTGTCATGATTGGGCTTCTCGTATGGAGCTGTATTTGGCTGAGTGGCCGAAATAAGATCGCCAACACACGAGAAAAAGTTGAGTTGCCAGTCGTTGGGCAGCAGGCCACCATTACGGCTCTATCAACATTCTGGGTCACTTCAAAAAACAGTCAAGGCGTCAACCTAGAAGCCGTTGTCTTACCAGCCATAACCATTACCCTAGACGAAACTGCCAGCAAGAACGGAGCACTTCGCCTCTTTTTCAAAAATGCGGATGATAAAAGCATTGGCGACCCAATTAGCCTGTCTTTTGAAAATGGAAAATTCTCCAATGATTCCAATACCATCGAGGTATCTGCATCTGACGGGTTTCGACAAGAAGGGCAATTTCACGCCTATCAAGTAGATGAGGCTAAACCATGGAGAGTGCTCATCCTGGAAGCACCCAGCGCGGATAGCTTAGGCACCGAATTCATAGAACTCATTGATGCCCCCGTCGATGCCAGGCGTGAGTAAGCTTACTTTGCTGAAGCTCGACCTACGTGCCCTCTCTAGACTTTTATTTGTCAGCCAAAAGGCTCTGTGCCATCGCCTGAACCTGCTCCCCTCCTCCACCTAACATTCGCACAAGTTCGTTCGTTCGCAGTTCTCCATCGACGGCGACTAGACGCGAGCATGTCCTACCATTCTCAACATTCTTACTGACCACAAAATGATGTTCTGCCAGTGCAGCAACTTGTGGGAAATGAGTGATTGCGACAACCTGATGGCGGTCACCAAGCCGAGCCATTTTCTCTCCCACTGCGCGAGCAATTTCTCCCCCAACATTCGCATCGATTTCATCAAACACCATCAATGGCGTAGCATCCTGTTCCGCAAGAGCACTCTTAACTGAGAGCATGACTCGGGAAATTTCCCCACTGGATGCAATCTGCCGCAGCGGCTTCATTGGCTCGCCTGGGTTAGGCCCAAACTCGAACTCAACATCCTCTAGCCCGCTCGCTTCAGGTTTATCATGTACTGCAAATCGAATCTCAAATGCTGACTGTTTAAAACCAAGTTCTTTCAAATGCCGGGCAATATCTCTAGCCAAACGTGGTGCAAAATCTTTACGCAGGTCACTAAGAGCAGCGCCTGAGGCATCAACCTGCTGCCTCGACACATCAATAGCATGTTGATGCGCCTGAAGCTGTTCAGCTCGGTTTTCCACAGAATCAAGACGCCGGGCAACTTGCTCGCGGTGGGCAATAACATCTTCCAGCGTCGGACCATATTTCCTTTTTAGATTCTCCAGTGTATTGATGCGGTCTTCCAAACGCGCAAGTTCTGCAGGATCCGTATTGATGTCGTCTAAATATTCAGTGAGGCCAATCTCAATTTCCTGAAGTTCAAGGACCGTGCGATCTAATCCATGCAACGTCTCACGCACCGCAGGATCGAGCTTTTCAAGTTCGCGGGATATTCGCTGCAGATTACCTATTCGATCCATCAATGCATCATCGCCCGATAGTATACCAAGGGCTGCACCTGCATGCTCAATCAAGCGCGAACTGTTAGTCGCTCGCTGGTAATCAGATTCCAGAATTGTTAGTTCGTCAGGATTTATTTGAGCTACATCAATCTCGTCAAGTTGATGCCGTAGAAGCTCTAGTTCATGTTCTCCTGCCACACCTGATTTTTGAAATACTTCAAGAGCATCTATCTTTTCTCGCCATGTTCTCCATGCAGCCCGAAAATCACGCGCGGCATCTAATGCACCTGCATAAGCATCCAACATTGCCAACTGCCTGTCTATCGAAAGCAACCCCTGATGATCGTGTGGGCCATGCAAATCAACGAGATGGCTACCCAGGCTTTTTAAAACACCTAAGGTCGCTGGCGAGTTGTTGATAAATTGTTTATTAGACGACTGCCCAATAACACGTTTGACAATGAGTTGCCCGTCTTCACAGGGATCAAGCCCACTGTCTTCCAGCACTCCATTTACAGCTGGAGCGTCAGTCAAATCAAAAACAGCTTCCACGGTACAAGCTGATTCGCCAGTGCGAATCAGAGATTTGTCAGCACGCTCTCCGAGCACCAATTTGAGAGCGCCAACAATAACAGACTTGCCAGCGCCCGTCTCTCCAGTCACCCCGATCAACCCACGACCGAGCTGCCATGCGAGCGAATCCACGAGCGCGAGATTTTTGATTTTTAATAGGCTGAGCATCTTACTACCAATATCCTTGGCTTATAGCACCACATTATGTCAAGATCTCGCCAAGTTGAAACTTGAATTTTCTCTCACTTTCCTCGGCACCAGCACCTCCACTGGAGTCCCAGTGATCGGCTGCAAGTGCCCAGTATGCATATCTGGTGACCCCCTACTTATTCGTACGCGTTCATCCATTTATATACAAACACCTGAATTCTTAGTTCTAGTCGACAGTGGGCCGGACTTACGTGAACAGGCATTGAGAGAGAACATAACACAGGTGGACGCGGTGCTCTACACCCACGCACACCTCGATCACATCACAGGATTTGACGAGTTGCGCGCATTTTGCTGGCGGCGTGACAACCCACTACCGCTCTATGGCTCAGAGGAATGTCTAGAGGAAATCGAGCGAATGTTCAGTTGGGCCTTCCTATCGACAAATACCCATAAGGGCTACATCAAACCCATTTCTATTGTAACCGTTGACTCTTTCCAGCTAGGCAACCTCAGAGTGACTCCTGTGCCGGTGATTCACGGATCAATGCCGACACAAGGGTATCGATTCGATTACCCCAACGTACCTAGTATTGCTTACCTTCCTGATGTAAAGAAAATCCCCGAAGATAGCCGCGCCCTGATACAAGACATTCCAGTTTTCATCGTAGATACACTGCACCAACGGCAACACCCAAGCCACATGAACCTCAATGAGGCCCTTGCTGCAGCAAAGCAGTTGAATGCTGATAAAACCTATCTCACGCACCTGTCGCATGAACTTGACCCCAGGAAGATGAAATCCGAACTACCAGTAAACACTTCCTTTGCCCACGATGGCTTAAAACTCACATTCCCTGTGGACGCATGATATTGAAACGCTAGGGTAATACATCATACTATATGAATATGAAACTTACAGTCACTCTCACACTACTTACCCCAATTTTGTTTGGCGTTCTTATAGCAGCACCCATTAACCCCAAGAATGTGGCTATCATCTACAATACTCGTGTAGCAGCATCGAAAGATCTCGCTGTATATTACGCCACTCTGCGCAGCATCCCCAAAGAAAACCTAATCGGCTTGAATGTTGAGGATAAAGACCAGATCAGCCGTAAGGACTACAACGCTCAAATCCAAGAACCCCTTCGAAAATCATTCACCAACCGTAATTGGTGGACGATGACTCGCAATACACAAGGAGCTCAGCTCCCCTCGGCCAGTAAGATCACCACGCTGGTGTGCATGAGAGGTATTCCGTTCAAAATCCAGCGTGACGCGACGATACAAGAGAACACCTCCAAATTACCTACCCCTTTCTCTAAAGCCAATGAAGCGTCAGTTGACTCAGAGCTGGCGTTACTTGGAATACACAGAACGCCAGCCTCCGGACCACAGACCAATCCCTACTTTAAAAAAGATGTCGCGTTTTCTGAAGCAGGCATAAGCTACATGTTTATGGTGGGCCGTATTGATGGCCCAGACTACAGTATTTGCAAACGCTTGATTGATGATGCCGTGGCAACGGAGAAACGCGGTCTCTGGGGGATGTGCTACCTTGACAAAGCACTCAAAAGTGGGGGTTACACCATGGGCGAAAAGTGGTTGGAGACAATATTCAAAACCAATCTCAAAACGGGGATTCCCACGGTGATCGACCGCAACAAACAGACCTTCACTTCCCACTACCCGATGAACGATGCCTCATTGTATTATGGTTGGTACACGCGTAATAAAAATGGTGCTCTTCTCAATCCATCATTCAAGTTTCGCCGCGGCGCTGTTGCTGTCCACCTCCACTCATACAGCGCCAGCCAGCTACGCAACGCCAACAAAGAATGGACCGGACCTATCCTTGCAAAGGGCGCAGCTGCTACGGTCGG
The DNA here is from genome assembly GCA_003527555.1 of Verrucomicrobiales bacterium. GTDB lineage: Bacteria > Verrucomicrobiota > Verrucomicrobiia > Verrucomicrobiales > Akkermansiaceae > Oceaniferula. The sequence continues at coordinate 7,956 of DPWT01000180.1, forward strand.
CAATGTTTACGAACCCTATCTCCACTTAACGCATCACTTTGATGTTCTTCACGACCGATTGCTCAAGGGATACACACTGGTGGAGGCTGCATACATGGCAGTGAGCGCGCTATCATGGCAAAATGTCGTCATCGGCGATCCTCTTTATCGTCCCTTCATGCATTTGAATGGTAGCGGTAAAAAACATTATGATGATAATACTTACCGCGCCATTCGCATTGCCAACGAGCGATGGGGTGACGAGCCCGACACCATGGTAAAAAAAATACGCACTGCGGCGGCTACTAAAGCAAATCCCAAGCTCTACGAATACCTCGGTCTCTGGCACCAAGCATACGATAAAAATGATATCGCAATCGCATTCTTCCAAACCGCGGTAAAGAGACACCTAAGGGAGTCCGATCAACTACGCCAATGGCTCTACGTCGCAGATATACACCGCCAGGCCGGGGATAAGCCGCTCGCCATCAAAACACTACAGAAAGCACGCAAGGCTCACAGCGGAATTCCGGAGATCAAGTCCGCCACCGCATTGCTGAATATTCTTAACCCACCGCCGCCACCATCAGCGGCTGATGCCAAAAAAAAGAGTGATCACAAAAAGCTGCACAAAAAAAGTAGCCCCAACTAATCCTCTTCTTTAAACGGCAAAATACGACCTGCCTCAGCACTCTCAGAGAGCCAAGCTAGTAGCTTGTCCACATCTGCGCTGTCGCCCCTTAAACTCTCGAGTGCTGCCCAGTCAATATGCGGCCGCGACTTCACCGTCGAAACTCGCGTCACAACCAGCTTCTCCATCAATGCCTCCGTCTCTCGCGGATGCGCGTTGATGATGTTTGCCGGGCGCGGGAGTTCATCAAGGATTTCAGCCGTCAGACCAAAAGTGGTCACACCTATACCAAAGGTAATACTAAGTTTGCGGATCGACTCCGCGAGCGCCTCATCCTCGATGGGAGCGGCATAGATTAGCTCACCACCTTGCGCCCAAACAGAGGCGCTCAAAGCTTGAAAAAAGTCCTCACGGAAGCTGTGGTGGGCAGGCAAAATACGAAGACGCGCTGCATGCAGCCTGAAAGGCGGTAGACCAAGCTGACTCTTTAACTTGAGCATGGAGCGGTTACCTTCGTCGCCATCGCCACTCTCCCAATCAACCAGTAGCATCTCAGGAAATTTCCAGAGGTTACCCACCGGAGCATCAGCACCAAATGGCTCCCGGAAAGCAAATGGGAACCTACCGTTGACATCACACCACTTGTTCACGATAGCTCGGAATTTACGAATACGCATTAATGCATGATCAACCTCATCCTGATCACCCGCCATGTCGTCCAACCTACCCTGATACTGAGAAAAAATTTCTTGGGCAGACGAGAGAGCAGGCACCGGTGCAGTGCGGCGATAATAACCCTGACCTTTTTCAACCTTCGCAATTGGCGAAGTTGGATCACAGGACATGATCGAGAAATGATAACGCAAGGAGGCATCCGAATAGTTGCCCTCCAACCTCATGCGCAAAAGGCGTATTAGCTCCGTTCCCTTGATAGCGTCTTTTGGATTCGCGGGTAAGTAGTCTGGCAGGACCTCGTTGAGTTGCTTGCGTAAGCTCATTTTTTCATTGGTGAAATACTTCTTAATAAAGTGTGCTCTTGTAGAATTTTTGAATAAATCAAAATCTGTGCTCATAGAATCGCCTCAAAGGCTTTCGCTCAAGCATCATTTTAAAATTTAGGGGCAAATTAGTCATTTTGTGAATAAGTCTTTTGTCCTTGCCGTCTATCTTTCTATGAAGTGTCATTTTCGCAGCATGAAATGCCCATCAGCCTACGTTATCCTAATAGCTCTCTATGTGAGTATGTCATCTCCCGTGCACGCTGATGCCGCAGCTGAGGCTATCCTCAAGAGTGTGCGCCACGGTGCCACACTCCAAGAGAACAAGTTATCAGGTTACTTAAGAAAAGACGGCAAGCGAACTCCGCTGTCTTTGACAATGAATGGAGAGGCTATCTCGTTCCAATTCTTTAGTAATAATAGTTGGAGAGGATTTCAAATGCAGCTAAGGCAGGGTAATGCAAAACTGTTCAGTTTATCTCAAGGCAAAGCTAAACCATTCCCTGCTGAGAAAATCGGTCAGAGAATTCTCGATAGCGACGTCACTTACGAAGACCTCTCGCTACGTTTTCTTTATTGGAAAGATGCAACTATCATGGGTCAGGAAAAAATTAAACTGCAGCAATGCCACAAAATTCGTCTGGTTAACCCCACTAACGATGGGCGCTACTCAATTGTCTACGTCTGGGTGCATCAGAAATTTGGAGCCTTAATGCAGGTTACTGGATACAATAGAGACGGGAAATTACTTAAACGCTTTCACATAACCGACATCATGGAAGTGAACAAGGTTCAGACTATTAAGAAAATGAATATTGAGACATACAAACCTGGTTCAAACAAAGTCATCGGCATCACCTATCTCGAGTTCACTAAACCAAAGAAGCTTGGCCTCTAGGT
>DPWT01000198.1 GCA_003527555.1 Verrucomicrobiales bacterium
AGACAGAGGAGCTGATAACAAAAATGAAACTATGCCTGTGCCGATACCGACGATACTGCCAGCAATAGGTAACACATCTGCAACAACAGCGAGTGGCGCTGAGATCAACTTAAACCCGAAAAACATTAAGAAAAATCCAAGTAAGCGTAAGCCCCATGTTAATAATTTGTTATCATTTTGGGCACTATTGAACATGGATTGAGCGGTATGAGTGCCTACCGTGAGTGTGTTAATAATAGTGCCCGAATCACCCGTGAATGGGCCAAAAGAATTGCCATTTTGTTGCGCAAGGATACTCACATCCGTTGGCATAGCCGACATGAATGTGATTTTGAGGTCACCGATGGCAGGAGATGCTTCATCTTCTCCCATATAAAATTGTTCATTGGTGTATTTAACCTCACGACCAGCGATAGGCTCTATTTCATTCTCTGGTTTGCTTACGTGGAGAGAAGTGTAATTATCGATTTGTGAGATTAAGCGTGTGCTCAGTGTATATTCACCAACGGTGATCGGCGAGGCAGCCCACGAATATGAATCAATTGCGACTGCAGGATTTTTGTGGCCTTTGCTTTTCTTAAATTTCCCCGAGTCGATACGCCCAGGGCCCATACTTTTTTATAAGTATAAGTGGTGGTTTTTTTCTCCTTACCACCGACCTCTTTCTTTGTGGAGGTCTTGGTCTTTTCTTTCCACTGATACATTTCCACCACACGTTTTAGCTTCAGAGCCTCGGCACTAACTTGAAATTTTTCGTCACGGAGTGTTCCTTTGGATGTTGCTTTACCAGTAATGTGGACGAGCTTGCCTTCATTATTGCTGTCTAGGGTAGCTGCATTGGCGGATACGCATTCTTTTGCCCCTTGATCTAAATCCTTACGAGTTTTAACAGCCCTGCCTTCATTCCAAAATAAAAGAGGGAAGGCGAGGACCACCATGATCAAGCCTATGAGTATGCCCTTGATTGAATCTCCAATGCGACTGAACCAACCTGTGGTAACTGTTTCAGTGTAAGAATCTGACATGGCCAAATATCTAGCAGATTTTGCCCGCCTGTAAATAGTAAAAGAGCTCAGAGCTTGCTAAAGACGGCTATATGTCTGTCCACAGATTTTCCTTTTGCGTCTAACAATATTCTGGAATCTGGGTTGCGTATATTTGTTACCAATTTGGCACCGAGTGATTGGATGGCCTCGAGCGCCTGATTGTGTTCGCGATCGAAGTAGGATGTGATGACCATCATGCCGTCTTCATCAAGCCGGTGCAGTGCCTGATCGTATATTTCTTTCCAAGTGGTGTCACCATTCCAATAATTTTGGTGTCGCATAAATACCACGTCAAAATCATCGCGAAGCTGTTTTAGTGTGCTGAGCTTAGTACCATTTTGAACGTGAAACTCTGCTTCTGCATTATCTGGAAGGAGTTTTTTCCATCGTTCTCGAGCAATATCAAGTTCCCTGTCTCTGATATCCATACCTGAGATCTGGATGCCGTTTTTTCCAAATACATCTGCGAGCACTCTTGTTTCATCGGCTCTGCCACAGGCGAGGTTCAGCAGGCTGACAGGCTGATTACCTATTCCATTTCCAATAGCTTGGGATAGCAGGTGTCTAAGCTGCTGCATGTCCTTGTTGGTGTGTGTATTGCGAAATGTTTCGGGCACGGACAAGACCTAAGCACACAGGTGTTTTTATCCCAAGGTAAAATAAAAAATGTCTCGCCACCTTGAGGAATTAAATGCATCAGTAGACCATGTATATAACTCAGATTCTTGTTACAATATTCGTCTTAGCCGTTTCACACACGGCTTGTAATGCTGACCACCATAAAAAGGGTGAAAGCAAACCAGGAGAGGACGAAGAGTGGATCCAACTTTTTAATGGTAAGAACCTTGATGGCTGGACACCCAAATTCAAAGGGCACGATGCCGGTGTGAATTATAAGGGTACATTTGTCGTGGAAAATGGGATGCTGCGCGTTAAATATGACAAGTATGAAAAATGGGACGGAGTCTTTGGGCATCTGTTCTATAAGTCGGAATTTTCCCACTACATTTTACGCTGTGAGTACCGCTTTATTGGTGACCAACTGAAGGGAGGACCCGGGTGGGCAACAAGAAATAACGGATTCATGGTCCATGGTCAGTCACTTGCAACGATGGGAAAAAACCAGAGTTTCCCGACATCAATCGAAGTTCAATTACTCGGGGGGGCACCAAATGGTAAAGAAAAACGCTCCACAATGAATCTTTGCACGCCAGGGACCCATGTGGTGCTTGATGATAAACTGGATAAGCGGCACTGTATCAGCTCTAATGGACCAACATTCTATGGTGAACAATGGGTGAGTGTAGAGATCGAGGTGCGTGGTAGTGAGTTAATTAAGCACAAGGTGAATGGCAAGGTGGTTATGCAATACAAGGCTCCCCAATTGAATGACGGAACTTTGTTAGAAAAAGGAACTATATCCATTCAGGCTGAAACGCATCCGATAGATTTTCGTAAAATTGAGGTAAAGGTACTAAAAAAATAACTATTACGAAGTAAGATACGCAGAAGCGGAGCAAACGAATACCGCTGTGGTGTTACTTTCCTAATCTGCGTATGAATTGCTGGACAAAGCGATATGGGATGAGGGCGAAAAAATTTGCAAGGCAGTAATGGGTCACGATTTGGGAAGCACAATCAGCTTGAACTAGGTAGAAACCAGACAGGTGGAAATGATCACGTCACCGATTTTGGCAATGTAATTCAGCTCGATCCGATGTTACCAAACGAACAAAAGTGCAATACCGCACAGATCGGATCATGGATGATCCCCGTGAAATGATGAGGCAAGCGGGCCAATGATCGGCGACATAGACGGATGATTATCCTCGTCTGATTTCCGATCCCTTAAAGCGCACCATAATGCGAAAAACTTTCTTTTCGCGACATGTTATGTTTCCCGTCTCTAGGTCAAAATAGTCAGGTATTTGAACTCGGTGAATATCCACGGAGGCAAAGAATCCACGTTCTGAGAATATATCAATCAGCATGGCAAGCGCTTTGGGGTCTTCAAGGAGTGAATCCTCAGAGTTGATATGAGCCCTTCCAGAAATCGCATGCGGCTTCACAATTGGCATGATTTTCTCTTCGATCAAAGTTGCGACTTCATCAAACAAGTTAGGATACTCAAGGCGATAGCGGTCGATTCGGTAAACGAGGTCACGTCTTGCGTGTTTAACAACTTGTGATGCTTCGGGGAGATTTTGCAGAACTTCGTACGTGCGTGGATCCAGTTCAAGCGAACTCTGGTATTCGAGCTCCTTAAATATTTTTTGTTGTACCTCATCGAGTGGCAGCTGTGCGTTGATGAAATGGTAGTGAAAAATGAGCTTCAGTGATAGCAGGGCATCATAGGTCTTCTCCTTGAAAGTGCGATAGCGATTACGGGCGAGTTCTTCGTTAGTATCTGTTGGTCGCTCTTCCAGTAAATCGCCGGTTCCAGAGCGCTTTACATCCTCGTTGTGTGCGATTACCTCACGCCCTCGTTTAAGCTGCCGCGCAACACTTTCTCCCTCATCGACGAACAGCACCATAATGTGGTAAATAGGCTGTTTAAAGTGTACTTTCAGTGGTGTGTCCTGAAATGCACGGCGCAGGGAAATCATTTTATCGTAAAGCATTTTGATGCATTCCACCTGCACTGTTGTTCGTGGGAAGCCATCTAACACCACACCCTCTCGATACACGGGCTGTAGCATCTCTCGGAATAGAATATCAACTACTTCGCGGTCGCCAACCATATGGCCTTCAGCCTTTAATGCTTGCATCTGCGGTGTATCGAGAAGGGAACTAACAACGATAGGTGTGGCTGAAATGTCGCGAACTTGGCAGATATACTCCGTATTAGTGCCCTTACCTGATCCAGGGGCGCCCCCGAGAAGTATAATCTCTTTTGGAAAACGCATGTTTTCCTTGCCTCGTTCCGCCTGAAGACCGTCCCAGACAGAATTGAAAATGAAAAGAGCATCCTTGACTTCAAGGTCAGGATTTTTGTTGGGCGATGTTTCTGTGTTGCTCACAGCAAAGTGCGTAAGGGAATTAGGCAAAAAAGTCGAGCTTTTAGCCGTGATTCGGGGAGTTGTAATCAGAGATTTATATGCATCATAACATGCGATGTTTTATGATAATGATATGAAAAAAAGCTAAGGCTAATCATTTGAATCGGCGAAATTTCATACGGTAGTATGAATTGGCCATAGCAAGCAGTGTCATTTCTGACTTGAGCAAATTAACCAATAAGAATACCAAACTGCAAATTTTGTAGAGCACAGTGGCTGGTATCGTCTAAATTCACCTAGTTAGTCCAACGCCATTTTCAATACAGCGGCGGCTTGCTCAGAATAATCGATTTGAGCGGCAAACTTATGCCCGTTTGGACTCATCTTTGCCCAAGTTTTTTTAACGATACGTAGCATTTTTGGTTCCCCAGTCGACTCAATCAGTGCATCAAATTGATATTTAAGAAAGACCAGACAAAGTGCGTCTTCGAGCGTCTGGCAATCGGGATCTGACTTCATGTTTTTCTTCAAATTAAGTGATTGAACACGTTCAATGATTTCTTCAGGAGTGCGAACTTCATGAAGGATTTCACCTGCTTTGGCAGCATGATATTTTTTTAGTTCGGCCCGCCATTTGAGATAGCCAACGCGTCCCATCGGCTCGCTTGTTCGCGGAATTTCCCAACGGCAGATATGCTGGCAGCGAGCAGCGAGCAATAACGGTAGTGAAGCATCCGGATTAAGTGCACGCACCTCTTCAGTCAGCCGTTCAGCAAAGACCAGCTCCTTTGGACGGATTTCGCCACTAACATTAATTTGATTAGGGTCTTGCCCGTTCGCAGCATCAAATTTTGTATAAGCTCGTTGGATGAGTGAATCGTCCATGCCCCAGAGGATGAGTTGTCAAATCATCGAGGGCAACCATGATTTCTTGCACAGTGCGAAATGATTGGGCATAAACCCTGACGATGCCCGCTGACCAACTGCTGCAAATGATACATATTGATCCCGAATTTGTCGTGGTGAACAAGGAGAGTGGTATGCTTGCAGTTCCCGGACGAGGGCCAGAAAAAAAGGATAGTGTGGCCGATCGAGTGAGGCGAATCTTTCCGAGTTGTATCAAACAACCTGCTGTTCATCGGCTTGACATGGATACTTCGGGTCTGATGGTAGTTGCTTTGACGGCAGACACTCACCGCGATTTATCCCGACAGTTTCATGAGCGGCAAACTCAAAAGAGGTATGTTGCCCTATTAAATGGTGTGTTGGATGCTGAATGTGGAACGATAGAGCTTCCATTCCGATTGGATGTTAACAACAGGCCAATCCAAATTTATGATGAGATCAATGGAAAGATGGGAATCACACATTGGAAAAAAATAGCGATTGAGGGCAATACAACACGAGTCGATTTTATTCCCGTCACTGGACGCACGCACCAGTTGCGAGTGCACGCATCGCATGCCAAAGGTCTGGGCATTCCCATTGTAGGTGATCCATTTTATGGAGACGGATCTGGCCCTGGCCAGCTCAAATTGCATGCATGTGAACTCACATTCACACATCCCAAGACTGGAGAAACGATGAGTTATCGCAGTGAGCCAAGTTTCTGAGTAAGAATTAATTTCGAATTTTTCGAGTGCAAATCCACGCAGCAAATAACATCCCTACACTTGTCCATAGACACGCTCCCAGTCCGCCAAGCAGGAACATAACACCAGACAATAGGGTGCCGACGAGTCTGCCCCATGCATTTGCCATGTAGTAAAACCCAACATTTAGAACGACATGATCATCATTAGTGAAGGCAAGAATTAGATACGAGTGCGTCGATGAATTGATTGCAAAAATAAATCCAAATATAGCCAATCCAATAAGTAGAGTTGCGATTGGGTGAAAATCCATCTGCATGACCAAAGCAAGTGCTGCGGTAGCAAGGGTGAGTAAAAATACCCAGAAACCTGCAGCTCTTGGTGTGTCTGTTTTGCGAACAAACTTTGGCGTGTTGGCCTGTACGATACCGTAGCCTATAACCCAGGCAGCCATGAATGATCCAACTTGACTAAAACTCCACCCCAGACTGGATTTAAGAAAAATAGGTAGTGCGACCACAAACCAAACGTCTCGTGAGGCAAAGAGAAAAAACCGTGCTGCCGACAGCCAGTTAATCTGCGCGCTCTTGGAGAATAACTGGGTGAACTTCACCCTGCGCTTGCTTCGGCCCATATCCTGCTTCAGGTAAATTAATGAAACCAGTAGAACAAGGGTGAGCATTAGAGCCATCAGCCAGAGCGAATCCACAAAACCAAGCCAGGTTAACATGACGCCGCCTAACAAAAACCCAACCCCCTTGAGCGCATTCTTTGAGCCCGTGAGAATAGAGACCCATTTAAACAGTATCTTTTCCCTGTCTCCCACAAGCAATTTTACCGCACTCTTAGAGCTCATCTTAGTTAGGTCCTTGGCAATCCCTGATAATGCTTGTGATGCCATGACGTAACTCACAGACAAAGCGGTAGCCCAGCTAGGACTTATGAATGAGAGCATCATCAGAGCAATAATCTGTATCGCTATTCCTGCGAAAAGTGTTATTCTTAATCCCACCCGCGACCCAATCCACCCCCCTAATAAGTTTGTTAGAACTCCGCAGAATTCATAGAGCAAAAAGAGAGTGCCTAGCTGTATTGGCGTGTAGCCAAGCTCGTGAAAGTAAAGTAACACCAGCATGCGTAATGCTCCGTCGGTAAGCGGGAACCCCAAGTAGAT